>CAYRIF010000121.1:0-10451 GCA_964424205.1 uncultured Roseivirgaceae bacterium
TATGAATCAACAGTTCTTTTATCTTAATAGATTCATTGCCATAATCTTCCTTGTCATTTAGCAGCGCAGGTGAATTACATATTTGCCGTAATTTCAACAAGCCTTCCAATACATACATTTTAGATTTTCCTATCCCCTCTGTGTCAATTTTACCTAACAAGTAATTTTTGTACTTATCCCGAAAGGCATTATAAACCTTTTGTTGCGCTGGCTCCAATTCACAAAAAAGAACCATTTCCGTCTTTTCGGGAAGCTCCGTCGCTACCTGTTCCTTGGTTCTTCTTATCAAAAATGGCTTTATCAATTTTTTCAGTTCTGCTGTTCTGCTTTCATCTTTGTCCTTTTCTATTACTTTGGCAAAATACTCCTTAAAAAATGTTGCCGATCCCAAAAGCCCTGGGTTGGCAAACGACATTTGACTATATAGGTCCATCGTACTATTTTCTACTGGCGTACCAGTCATCACCAATTTATTGTCTGCTTGCAACAACCTCACAGATTTGTACCGCTTGGAATTTGGGTTTTTAATCGCTTGAGATTCGTCTAATATCGCATAGTTAAAGCGGTACTCTTTTAGGTAATCAATATCCCTGAGCAATAGACCATAAGTGATTAAAATAATATCATACGCTTTAAAATCTTTAGTATCCTTACTCCTGTTTGCCCCAGAGATGATTTTTAATTTTAGCTGTGGTGCAAATTTTTCCACTTCACTTTGCCAGTTAAATATCAACGAGGTAGGGACAACCACCAAGTTAGCTGATTTAACCCTTTGATTTTTTTGATGTTGCAGAATACAGATTACCTGCAAGGTTTTGCCCAGTCCCATGTCATCTGCCAAGCAACCCCCCATTCCAAATTCGTTCAGAAAATTCAGCCACCTAAAACCGTGTGCCTGATAATCCCGTAATTTTGCAGTAATTCCCTTTGGTTTTTTGACGTCTTTTATACTTTCAAAGGTGATGAGTTTATTCTTTTTCTCTTCTATCTCTTGACGTAACCCTTCATCATCTATCTCATCAAAAAGTTCTTCAATAAGTGAAAAGTGGTGTTTAGATAGGTTAACACCGCTTTCATTAACGGCTCCATACCTAAAGTAACGTTCCATTTTCTTCACCCATTCTTCAGGCAAATACCCATAGCTTCCATCACCAAGTTTAACATATGCTTCTTGTTTCAAAACAGCCTTTTTCACACTATTTAATGACATTATTTGTGTCCCAAACGAAACCTCAATTTTTACATCAAACCAGTCAATCTCTGAGCTAATGCCAACATTAATATTGGGTTTATTCACATTGTACTTTATTTTTTTAAATTGATCATATCCAAAAACCTCTATGCTGTTTGTTTTGAATGTTTCAAAAGCATCAAGAAACCATCGCTCTTTCCCAAATTGCTCAAATGAAAGATACAAGCCATTATTTTGTCTTTGTGCTATAAATTCTGGATGCATGGCAACCATCTCATGTTGGAACGCTGTGATGATTCCTTCATTTACATAATGGTAAGTAATGACCTCTTCCTCTTTTGTCGTAAAACCGCAGTTATCATACAATCCCAAAAGCTTATCTCCTACTGCTATCATAGGTTCAAAAACCACAAATTCATTCACCTCAGCCATGTACACCCTTTTGGTTAACGCTGCTTCATCCAATTCTTTCTTCTCGGTAATTACCGATGGGATATCAATGACCACATCAAATCGTTTTTGCAACGGCATGAGAAAATTAGATAAATAATTTTCTAACTCAGATTTTTGGATTCGCTGTACTGGTACCGTCATAAAATAATTGAACGCTTGCATATAATCTGCTGACTGGTGCAGGTAGTACTCACCATCCACAATAGCAAAACAAGGTGTCCCCTGAATTCTATTACTCGGTATTTTAATTTTATTTTTCCCAATTAAAACGTAACATTCTAGCTTGTAAAAATTCTCCTCTTCTGTAAATAACAACTCAATAAAAGTAGATTGAAGGTTTAATTTGATAGGCTGAAGGTTTTTCCTAGTAATCTTATACGTGTAGTCGTCGTCAATTAATCTATAAAATTTAATGCTATCATCTCGCTCAGACATCATCTTTGACAACCTACTAAGCAGTTGACTATCTCTGCTTAAATCAATATTATCTGACTCATCTGATACAAGCTGGTTGCCTAAAGCCCCAACCTTGTTCAAAGAAAGTGGTAAAACTAGCTGGTAAGTTTTGATGGCCATATCCAAAGACTGATCTACTTCACTTATATCTTCCAGGTTAAGCACCTCACTTATTCTACTAGATAACTCGCCAGATTTATTAGGCTTCCCTGTTAATAGTTTTGTATAAACCGGTAATTCCGAGTCATCCTCTGCAAAACCAATGCCTATTGCTAGTGTTAATTTTGACGGTGGTTTGGTTGATGGTGTTAAAAGTAAAAAATCCTTGAGCGATGATTGCGCAGTCAATTTGTCAGAAAAATTTTGCAATACACTACCTTCTACTGCGGGAATCAATCCTTCTACCGTTGGTCTAATTTTAAAAACACCCTCTTCAAAATAGTGAACAAAATATTTTCGATAATCATCTTTTAACGAATACCCGTATTTGCTAAGTTCTTTTTTCCACTGCTCCCTAATATATTCTTTATTAAAGTAGTGCGGAGAAACAGCATATTGGATAAAATCTAATGCCTTAAATTGGTGTTTGCAAAGAAACTGATTGGTAGCCTCGCAATCGCAAGTAAGGGTTAAATCATCACCTTTCAATTCCACCTGTGTATTAATATATGAATCCCTCCAATAATTATCATGGTCTGCCATCGATATTACGATCTTATCTTTTGCAAGTTCCACATCCTCAGGGCTAATGGACACATAGTAATTATAAAAATCTTTAGAATGTCTACTAATTAAATCATCGTCAATTACCAACTTAGGCATAGGTATTATATATGGTGCAGTCTTACTATATTTCTTTTTTTCTTTTGGTATACTTAGTTTTTTCTTTGGCTTTAAATGTGAGACATACGAAAGCTCTTCAATTAACCGTAACACTGCCACTTGATGTTTACAGATTCCGCCCCAGTCATATGGGCAACTACAATTACTACTGAGTTTAGTTGAGTCAAGATTCGAAATATTAACACGGTAATGTTTACCGCGACTACCCAAAACCTGTGCTTTTACATGGGTAGATTTTTCATTGTACTCAAATTCTGTAATCTCAACCTGATTCGCCCGACTTTTGACTTGGCTTGTGCTATTTTCAGAAATGTACTGGGAAATGAAAGTTTTCTTTGCCATGTTAGTTGATTCTATCTGAAAAAATATTTGTAATTAAAAACCCCTTAAACCCCTCAAAGTCACTACCCAAAGAAATTGCCTGCTTCTCCCCATCCAATGCGGATTTCAAACGGTCAGGCAACTCAACTTTTTGATTGATAATAGGCTCAACGACATCCAAAAACTTGGCAGGATGTGCCGTGGAAAGGAGCACGCCACTATATGCTCCCTTGTTTTCTGCTAACCATTTTTTCAAGCCTAAATTGGCAACTGCCGTATGCGGACACATGACATAGCCTTTGTAGTCGTAAGTGCTTTTCATTATTTCTTTTGTCTCCGTATCGGTAAAGGCATAACCGCTCACCGCATTATTTAACTTTTCATATTTATTATCAAACAAAGATGACATTCTAGGAAAGTTACTAGGGTCACCCACATCCATGGCATTAGATATGGTTTCTTTGGATGGTTTTGGCTCAAAATTTCCTGTGGCTAAATAGGTTGGGACAATATCGTTGACATTGGTCGAAGCAATAAAATGCTCTATGGGCAAACCCATTTTTTGTGCCAATAATCCACCACTAATATTTCCAAAATTTCCACTCGGTACTGAGAAGACAATTGGTTTTCCTTGATTTTTTAATTTGCCATAAGCGTAAAAAAAGTAAAATGATTGTGGAATCAATCGGGCAATATTAATAGAGTTTGCAGAAGAAAGATTTAGTTTTTCATTCAAGTCAGTATCTAAAAACGCCGCTTTCACCAACCGCTGACAATCATCGAAGTTACCATCAATCTCCAATGCCGTTACGTTGCCTCCTATGGTGGTCAATTGTTTTTCTTGAATCTCGCTGACTTTCCCTTTCGGATAAAGAATGGTTACCTTGATGCCTTCAACACCAAAAAACCCTTGCCCAACAGCACTGCCGGTATCTCCTGAAGTAGCTACTAGAATATTAATTTCCTGCTTCGTATTTTTTAGAAAATACGCCATCAGTCGAGACATAAACCTTGCCCCAAAATCCTTAAATGCAAAAGTAGGACCATAAAAAAGTTCTAAAACATACACATTTGGTTCTAACTCAACAAGTGGAATTTCAAAATCAAAGGCATCTTCTATTAGTTGTTTCAATGCCAATGCTTCCACCGCACCGTCAAACAATGCTGACGCAACTTCAAAAGCTATCTCTGTAAAGCTTTTTTGATCCAGCGACTCAAAAAACGACGCTGGTAGTTTTGGAATATTCACTGGCAGAAACAAGCCATTGTCAGATGGTAACCCTGTTAAAACTGCTTCTTTCAAGCTCACATTTTTTGATATCCCTTTGGTACTGTATAATTTCATTATTTTGTGTTTTTTAATTTTAATATTTCAAAACAAAATTCTTTGATATTTAGGTGTTTTATCCCCTGGTAGCTAGTTTTAGTATGTGGATCTGCTGAAACAACCATTTTTGGATAATTGTTTTTTATTTTTTGGAGATTGCCAAACTCTCTCTTCACTGTGCTTTGCTCTTTAAGCAAATAACATACTTGTACATATAACAATTCGTTCTCTTTTTGAGCAACAAAATCAATTTCTTTGTTTCGGTCAACGCCCACTGTTATTTTGTATCCTGCTACTTTGAGATGAATGAATACAATATTTTCCAGCATCTTTCCAATATCTATAACTTTATAACCCACTATTGAATTTCGCATTCCTACATCATTGAAATAGTATTTCTCATTTATTTCGAAAATCCTTTTCCCTTGTAAATCACTCCGTCTTACTTTATGAATAAAAATTGCATCACTAAGAAAAGAAAGATAATCTTGAATGACTGCCGAGGAAATTTTCATATGTTGTGATTTGAGATAATCACTTATTTTTTTTGCTGAAATAATGCTTCCCGTATTATCCGCAATAAAAACTGTCAGGTTTTGTAAAAATGAGACATTGCGTATAGCATGCCTTGTTATCACATCCTTGACCACTATCGTGTTATAAAGACTCCTTAAATAATCAGAAGTCATTTCATCATTAAAATTAAGGTGCAAAAGATATGGCATCCCCCCATAAATCATATATTTATCAAACGAATCTTGATTGTACTTCAGTTGATGAAAATCTAGAAACTCCGGAAAGGTCAAGCTATAAATATTAAATTCAATATACCTGCCACTTAATAATGTGGAAAGTTCACCCGAAAGTAAACGTGCATTACTCCCACTACAATATATATCATACTTTTCTTTGGTATGAAAATGTATTAGCGCTTTTTCAAATTGTCTGATTTCTTGAATCTCATCTATAAAAAGTGCTAGGTTCTTTGATTTTTTTGACTTCTGCTCAACATATTTTATTAAATCTTGGTAGTCATTTATAAAATCAAACTCGAAATCCTCCTTATTAATGTATATGATGTGATGCGTAAAAGCATCGCTACTCGTAATCAATGCCATTATTTGTTTAAGAATGTGGCTTTTCCCTGTTCTTCTTTGTCCAACAATTACTTTTATTAAATGCTTATCAATAAAAGGAATTATTCTATCCAAATAGATATTTCTTTTTATGCTATTCATTGATTTATATCTTAACGATATGTAAATATAAACAAATAAATCATTTACACATTAACAATTTACAATAATATTAAATCACTCCTTGGTTTTAATCTAAAACAATCGCCCCTTGTTGGTTGATTCGGGAGCAATAAATATTACTGGTTATTCCTTTTGTCAAAAATGCTTCTTGCATAGCATCTCCAACCTTTTGAGCCGTTTGCTCATCCTGATTAAATGTAAAAATAGCTGGTCCTGAACCTGAAATGCCACAGCCAATCGCTCCAGTATCAAGTGCGGCTTGTTTTACCACATCATAGCCATTCAGTAATTTTGCCCTCACGGGTTCAATAATTACATCCTTCATTGACCTGCCAATGAGTCCATAATCTTCGGTAATAAGACCAGCGATTAGACCTCCCACATTCCCCCATTGCTGGATGGCTTTTTTTAATGCTACCTCTTTACTCAACAACCCTCTCGCCTCCTTGGTATTAATCTCAATTGCAGGATGTACTACGCTCACCCACATATTTTCAGGTGTTGTAATTTTGACAACATCCACAGGGTTATAGCCTCGTATCAACCTAAACCCTCCCAAAAGTGCTGGTGCCACATTATCAGCATGGTAATCTCCACTTGCCAGCTTTTCCCCTTCCATTGCAAAAGGCAATAATTCATCTTTCCTCAGTTTTCCTCCCAACAATTCATTCGCTGCGAAAACACCCGCCACAGCACTGGCAGCACTAGAACCCAAGCCACTTCCAAGGGGCATTTTTTTATGCAGATAAACATCCAGTCCAATATTTTCGCCCACGTGATTTAGATAACTTTGGATGGCAACCGTTGCGGTATTATTACCAACATCATTTGATAGCTTCCCTTCTTCTCCTGTAATCTCTTGGATGACAATGCCCCTTCCATTTCTTTTTTTAAGAATAATTTCATCTCCTGGATTATCAAGGGCAAAGCCCATGACATCAAATCCACACGACACGTTGGCAACTGTCGCCGGTGCAAAAACTTTAATACTTTCCATTAGGTAAACTGTTTTTAATTCCTTGATAAAGATAGTTGCTTACACTGATTATTTCAGAGAAAACGCCTGCTGCTGTTACTTCCGCTCCTGCACCTGGGCCCTTGATGACCAACGGTCTTTCATAATACCGCATCGTTGTAAAAGCAATAATATTATCACTCCCCGACAACCCGTAAAACGGATGATCTTCGCCTACCGCCTTCAGTGAAACTTTCGCTTTCCCTTTTTCGAGTGTCGCGATAAATCTTAATTTTTTATTTCCTTTTGCCGCTTTGTTTCTTATGTTCTCAAAATAAGGATTGGCTTTTTTTAGTGCTGCAAAAAACTGTTCTACTGTCTTTGCTTTTACACAATCCTCTGGTAAAATATTTTCGACCTGAATGTCCTGTGGCTCTAGTGACAGCCCTGTTTCCCTCGCAAGAATTAGTATTTTTCTGGCAACATCCATCCCGTTGAGATCATCCCGTGGGTCGGGCTCTGTAAATCCTTTTGCTTTTGCCTCAGCAACAATTTCACTAAAACTACTTCCAGCAACAAACGAATTAAAAATATAAGACAATGTACCTGAAAGTACACCCTCGATTTTTAATATCTTATCTCCGCTTGCCTTCAAGTCTGCCATCGTACTAATTACGGGCAAGCCTGCCCCCACATTAGTTTCATAAAGGAATTTAACACCATGTAAAAAAGCTTCTTTTTGTAGTTTCTGATAATCTTTGAACCTTCCCGAATTAGCTAGCTTATTAGGCGTCACAATGGAAATACTAGATGCCAAGACTTTTTGATAAAGCCTAGTGATTTCCTCATTGGAAGTGCTGTCAACAAAAACACTATTGGGTAAATTCATGTCAATCATAGTATCTATAAATTCTTCGAAATTAGCATTTCTCTTTGCTCCATCTAACTTTCTTTTCCATCTACCAAGGGCTATTCCATTGGCATCGAACAACATTTTTTTACTGTTACTCAGTGCAATGATATTGATTTCCAAGAGTCGCTCGTCCAGTAAATATTGTGATTGTTTTTTAATCTGCGTTAATAGTGTTTTCCCAATCAGTCCAACCCCAATCATAAATACATTGATGGTCTTTGTTTCCGACACAAAAAATGCCTGATGCACAGCAGTCAGTGCTTTTGATAAATCTTTATTATCGATTACCACCGAAATATTTACCTCTGATGAACCTTGTGCAATGGTCAAAATATTAATACCATTTTTCCCCAATGCGCTAAAAAGTTTACTTGAAATCCCTGGTGTATTTCGCATGTTTTCACCAATAATGGCAACAATTGATTTGTCAACTTCAACCACAGGCTTGTCAATTTTTCCTCTTTCAATTTCTAATTCAAATTCTTCTGCTATCGCCAAGGTAGCGTTCCCCGCATCTTGCGGGTCAATCACAAAACAAATAGAATGTTCAGAAGATGCCTGCGTGATAAGAATCAGGTTCACCTCATGTTTTGCCAAGGCACTAAACAGTCTCGATGCTACCCCTGATACACCTATCATACCACTGCCTGTCAATGACATCATCGAAATGTTTTTGATGGAAGAAATGCCTTTCACCAACCTGCCACCATCCTCAAACTTGCTAGAGATACGTGTGCCTTCAAAATCAGGATTGAAGGTATTCCTGATTCTCAGTACAATGTTTTTATCAAATGCAGGTTGCAAAGTTGGCGGGTAAATCACTTTTGCACCAAAGTGCGACATCTCCATCGCTTCTAAATAAGAGAGGCTTTTTAAGCTAAACGCATTTTTAACACTTCTAGGATCCGTGGTCATCACGCCATCTACATCTGTCCATATTTCAATTTCATTGGCTTTCATTGCTGCACCAATAATGGCTGCAGTAAAGTCAGACCCACCCCTTCCCAAAGTCGTAGTCTGCCCAGTTTGTCCTGTGGCAATAAAACCCGTAACAATGGGCGTAAGTTTTAATTCCTTGAAAAATGCTCGGATTGCTCGATTAGTTTTTGCAAAATCTACACGTGCTTTGCCAAAATCATTATTGGTGAATATGAAATTTTGACTATCTGTAGCCACTGCTTTTACGCTTATCTGATTGCAGTAGGCAGCAATGATTGGCACTGACAACCGCTCTCCAAAACTTTGGATGAGATCCAGGACACGCGGCGTTAGTTCTTTAAGCATCGAAACGCCCTGCAGCCATTCTTTCAGATCGTTAATATTATTCTTTAACTCCTTTAAAGCAGCGGTTTTGTTTTTCCCTTTTAACAGCGTTGAAATACAATCCGTATGTATTTTTTCTATTTGCGCTACTGTTTTCAAGTATTTACTATTTCCATTCTCCGCCAATTCACCGGCTTTGATAAGCAGGTTCGTCACGCCACTCATGGCACTTGATACCACAATGATTGGTTCTTTCCGCTGCTGATAAGCGTGAATAATGTTCGCTACTTTCTTAATATTCTCTGCCGAACCAACCGATGTTCCGCCAAATTTTAAAACCTTCATAAATATATATTAACAAAAAAACCGTTCCTTTTGAGAACGGTTTTAAAAATTTAGTTTACTATTTTCAAACCATTCCCATTAGACCATGAATCATAGTCATCATCATTTGGATCGTGGTTGTATTATTTATCATCATTGCGTCGGCAAGATGTGCATTTTATTTCAGAAATCAAAGCAGAGCGTTATAGAAAAAATTAAGTCAGTGATATTACTGAACCCTGATATAATTAAACTTCACTTCCTCCTGGCTACCATCATCATGCCCAATGACCACATACATATTAATTTCGTCTTTAGAAATTCTCTCAAAAGTAAAGCCTTCAAAATATACTTTATCCACTGTTACCTTGACTAGTCGAAAATTTACTGTTTCACCTTTCTCTTCCCAGCCTGTCAAGTCTGACCCAAAATGCTTGAGTCGCAAAATAATGGTATTGTTCTCTTCAGTAATCGTTTCTATTTCATAAAAAATCACCTCATTTTCTACCACCAACCTAAACACGCACATCATCGACCCTCCTAGCGGTGGACTCCATATTTCTTCCGTCTCCCCGCCAAAGGCATGCCCTTTCTAATGTCCCTGAATCCAAGAAATGTCATTTAGCGTTGCCTCTGGAGAAGTGGCTAAACTATCAAGAGTCATTGTGTTTTTAAATTTTTTCTGTGAAAAACTGATGTGGGTAAAAAGACCAGTTAGAATGATTGCGGAAAGGATTAGTTTTGTTTTCATTGTTTTTTTGTTTTCTATTCAATTATTTCCAAACAGCCATAATCTTCACGTAAAAATAGTTTTATCAAGTCACTTTTGTCTCGTAAAATATTCTCTAAATTTTTAGTTGTTGTATTTCCAGTTCTAACCCAAATTATTTTTGGTGGAAACCCTCTAATGATACCTAAATCCTAAAATCGGAGTCAAAAGTCACTATTGAAAAGTGGTTTTTCTTTGCAAAATCAAATATCTCTGTGTCCGTTGAGTTTTCAAGCCCTAATTCTCGCACTTGTTTTGAGTTTGGAAATAGGTCAACAATTCGTTTAATTAGTCGGAAAGATATATTTTGGTCAAAAAGTAATTTCATTAGACATATATTCGTCCTTGCTCCTTTTTAGCAGCAAATGAAAGACAC
>CAYRIF010000122.1:0-10405 GCA_964424205.1 uncultured Roseivirgaceae bacterium
TAATGCTACTCGTGGAATATCTTTTAGTGAAAATTCAAGCGACCTGTGCCTGATATAGTTTGTGTCTCCAAGTGCTGCGCCGATAAACGCATTAAGATTGCCCACTAAGTGTAGGCATAAATTTCCGGCAGCATTAGCAATATTCTTTTCAGTGCGCCAAAGATTTTTTTCGTCCTGATATAATTCTATTTCAGACCTCAGTTTTTGCAAATCTCTTTTGAACAATGATTTTAAAGTAGCAATCATTCTTATTGTCTATTATTTTCTAATAATCAAAAAATCTCCAATCTAAAGTTTCTCTCACTCCAACCCTTTCAAATATTTAAAACTCTTCGGAATCTGAGCTGCAGAACGAGAAGATTCATCCTCAATAAACATATATTCAATGCCTAGTTCTTTTCCTCTTTTTACCAAGCCAGCAATATCAATTTGACCTGTCCCCAAGGTTACATTGGTTTCCACATCGGAGTGACCTGTATTATTTCCTTTCAGTCCTTTTACCATATCTTTCAAGTGCATCAAAACAAATTTTTCAGGGTATTTGTTCAAAAGTGTTATTGGATCAACACCTGCATGCTGTATCCAATACACATCCATCTCAAATGCAAAGTGAGTGGCATTTTTTGCCATGTGGTCAAATAATGTCCCATCCGCATACGGACGAAATTCATAGCCGTGTGCATGATATGCCAAGGTGATTCCTTCTGCTTTTAACCTTTTTCCTGCGGCGTTAAACACGTCAATTCCTAATTGTGCTTCTTTGATGGTAAAGTTATCGCCATCATGAGGAATCCAAGCGCACATGACATATTTTACACCGTAGCTTTTGGCTTTTTCAAGGACCAATTCAGGAGTGTTCTGCAATTCTTCAAAGGAAACGCCGATACTTGTAGCGGTAAGATTATTTTGAGCCAATAATTTTTTGAATGCATCCAACGGCAATCCATAAGTATTTCCACCTTCTATCTTTGTAATGCCCCAGCTGCTGATGGCTTTGAGCGTGCCTGGCACATCTGATTTAAATTGATTTCGGAGGCTGTACAGTTGTAGCCCTATTTCTTGCGCATTTGTTTGAGACATCATAAATGGAGAAAAAATAATGGTCAATACTAATATTAGGTGTTTGTATTTTTTTGTCATGGTCGTGTTTTAATTAATTTCAAAAAGAGGATATTAATGTAATCTATAAGATACCTGTTTCTAAATAAATGAAAATTACAAAGTCCAAAGTACAAACAAATACAAAAAAACAAAACTAAAACCTTGTATTTATGTAGGGTTGTTTTTGGGAAAAATATTCTTTCGTATCACTTAACTACGTGTATTTAAAATAAAATTGCGCAAGTAAATTTTTGGTGTTCATGCAGGAGGGCTGAACGAAAATTTTGCGGGGTGTGCGTGAGGCTTAGTGGGTGGAAGCATTAAATTTTCTTGACTTTTTTGCTTCGTTTTTGGGTCAAGCCAAAAATGAAGAGCCGGTCCGGCTCGAGGGCAAAATCTTAATCAAGTAGTAATGTTTTGAAAATCAGCAAGAAATTTCCGTTAGCAAAACGGTACTAGGTCAGCAAATTCCCTTCCTCATCCCATTCGGCAATCACATCCCTTTTGCTTTGATCTACGCATTTAGCGAGCCACTCCTCATCGTAGGCTACGCCGTGCTGCTTCAATACTTCATCAGGTACGCCGTCCCAAATATTGGGCGTATTGCCTTTGTAACCCAGGTCTTTGATACCTTCTTTTGAGGTGTAATAACCAGTCAGTGTTAGGTTTCTCATCAGTGAGAAAAACTGAATTTCTAACGCTTGTTCTTTGATTGGAATTTCCGCCTCTGGATAAGCGATTGTATCTAAAATTTGCTTTTGTTGCTCAGGACTAGCCGATTTAAATTCTAACATAAAATCTTTTTTGCTTTGATGGTCTAACCACATGAGCCCACCTCTGAGGTTTGTCTGCATTTTAGGAATATCCTTTGCCATAAACTCTATAAAATCAGGAACACCTGCATCGGTGGCACTGCCGTATTGGTCATTGGCAGGCAGCATTAAATCACATAAAACAGCAATGGTTGCCATGTCATGTTCATTGAAAAATTGCGCCGCATTTAATTCAGCGATTTGCGCTATTTCTTCAGGGGTACGCCCGAAATATTTTTTGGCTACCTCAGGAATGGCTTCTTCAATCGGTTTTTTTACTTCCGTCTCGCAGCCGCTCAATGCTAACGAGCCACCAACTGTTCCTAGAAATATTGATTTTAAACTTTTTCGTCTATCCATGATTTAGATATTTTGTTGTTTCAATTGTGAGATAATATAATCAGAGGTTCGCCAAGACAAGGCTAGAATAGTCCACGTCGGATTTTTATCAGCTTGCGATACAAATACACCTGCATCAACGATAAAAACATTGTCAACATCATGCAGTTGCTGATGTTTATTGACCACCGAAGTTTTTGGGTCATTACCCATGCGCGTGGTGCCTACCTCATGAATGATTCTACCAGGATTCAATAATCCATAATCTTTGTCTTTACTTGGTCGGTCTTGCAAAAGTTGACCACCCATATTGTGGCTTATTTCTTCGAATGTTTCATTCATATGTTTTGCCTGCTTGCGTTCAAAATCTGACCATTTATAATGGAATTTCAAAACAGGGATGCCAAATTCATCGACAGTAGTAGGGTCAATTTCACAATAATTATCTTTACGGGGCACGGATTCCCCTCTGCCTGCAAAACCTATGACAGAGCCATAGTATTTTTTAACCTCATTGCGAAGATTATTGCCATAACCGCCTACTTTCAGCCCAAAAAATCTATTGAGGTGGTTGTGGTTGAAACCAAAACCATAGCTCGGCATGCCGATACCTCCCCAGATTTCTATATGATACCCTCTTGGAAAATTGAGTTTTTTATTGTCTAACCACCAAGGTGTATAAACATGCAATCCTCCGACACCATCTTCATTGTAGGTTTTTCTATTCATCAGTTCAGGAACAAATGCAGACCTGCTGACGCCCGTAGAGTCATGTAAATACTTCCCAACAATATTGCTGCTATTACCAAGACCATTGGGGTGTTGTGGGCTTTTGGAATTTAAAAGTATGCGGGCGGTACTGCATGCCGAGGCTGCCAAAACAACAATTTTTCCCTTCAATACATACTCTTTTCTGTCCTCTTTATTGATGTAGGACACGCCTGTTGCTTTTCCCTCCTCGTTGGTGAGCACTTCTCGTACCATGGCATTGACAAACAAATCAATTTGCCCACCATCTTTTTGTGCTGGAAAGATTAAACAAGTACCAGCAGAAAAATCTGCGTAGACCGAACATGCCCGGCTGCATTGCCCACAATAAAAACAAATACCTCGTTCCTTGTTAATTCTTTTGGTAAGCATGGACATCCGTGAAGGAATCACTGGAATATTTGATTTTCTTGCTCCTTTTATATAGAACAGTTCGTGCAAACGTGGCTTTGGCGGAGGAAGAAAAAATCCATCGGGTTCGTTGGGTAAATTTTCCTTGGTGCCAAAAATACCTATTAACTTGTCTACCTTGTCGTAATATGGTTTTACATCCTCATAACCGATGGGCCAATTATCTCCCAGACCATCTTCGCTTTTATGTTTGAAATCTCGAGGACCAAACCTCAGGGATATCCGCCCCCAGTGGTTGGTTCTACCGCCGAGCATTCGTGAGCGAAACCAATCGAATTTTGTTCCATCTTTATGCGTATAGGGTTCGCCTTCTATATCCCATCCCCCATAAGCCGAGTCAAACTCACCAAACGCACGAACGGTGCTTGCTCCTCTTCTAGGAGATTCATACGGCCATTTTAATTGTGTTTGTTGTTCAGGATTTTTGGGGTCAAAAAATGGTCCAGCTTCTACAACAGCGATTTTCAGCCCTGAGTCGGCTAATATTTTAGTGGCCATTCCACCACCTGCTCCGGATCCTACAATGATTACATCGTACATCTTCGAGGATTCTTTTATCTGCATATAGTTTAAATTAACTGGACGCTACATCATTAAAAACGAAGTAATATACAATTTTTCAACGAATTACAACTCGTAGTATTCATGTAATTAGCTTGGTGTGTATGCGATTCCGATAGCTCGGGGGGAAAACCAAAGATATAATAGATATATTTCGAGGGTTTTGTAACCGGTCAGGCAGGCGAAACAGATGACCAAGATTATTGCAAGCACCCCAATTTGAGTTAATTGATTTTCAGCGAAGTACCTTGTAATTAGCTGGCAGTAAGAGAGTTGAAAATATATTTTATTAAAACGGTGAATAATTCGGGATAAAGAAGATGACTTTATTATCGCGAAATGGGTTAGAGGTAGTTCGTATATATTTGGTAAAAAAGTTAATTTGGTGGTTCACGCACATTATTCAGGCAATTAGTCGGGTGTAAGAGGAGTCAAAAACCGAAGCGATTAAAATAACAGAAGAACCGTTAAAATCATAATCGAATGAGATTTTGAATATCGCCGGTAGTCGTATTCCTCAGCCTTTAAAATTTCATCTTTTGTATTCTTACTGCATTTAAAATGGCTAATAATGCAACACCCACATCTGCAATCACGGCTTCCCACATGGTAGCCATCCCAAAAGCACCAAAAATAAGTACCAGTACTTTTACGAAGAGCGCTAAGAAAATATTTTGCCAAATAATTTTGTTGGTGGCATTACCTATTTTTATGGCGGTGGCAATCTTTGATGGCTGGTCGGTTTGGATAATTACATCAGCCGTTTCGATGGCGGCATCACTGCCTAGGCCACCCATGGCCAAGCCCACATCTGACAAGGTAATTACTGGAGCATCATTGATGCCATCACCTGTAAAAGCAATAATTTTTCCCTGATTTTTCAGGTTTTCAACGGCACGCATTTTCCCTTCAGGAAGTAAACCCCCAATAGCATGTTCAATACCTAATTGTTTGGCAACTTTATCTACTACCACCTGCTTGTCGCCAGAGAGCATGACTATCTCCTTAATTTTTTCTATGTTCTTTAAAGCTGAAATCGCCTTTTTAGCATCCTCTTTCAAAGTATCTGCAATGGTAATATAACCTGCATATTTCCCATCTATTGCAATGACCACCATGGTATTGGCATGTTGCTTCAATGTTATGTCAAAAATGATATTGAACTTTTCCAACAGCTTGGTGTTGCCTGCCAATACTTGGTAATTACCAATCTGGCCTTTCATGCCATGACCTGAAATTTCGGTAATAGCAGTAGCTTTAAACGTAGTGCTACCAATGCTGGCATAGCTGACAATAGCTTCTGCAATTGGGTGTGTAGAATTACTTTCTAATACCGCCACTATTTCTAATAATAGGTTTTTTTCAAAACCTTTTGAAACAACTTCTTGTACTTCAAAAACACCCTTGGTTAAGGTTCCTGTTTTATCTAACACGATGGTGTCTACCTTGGTCATTAGATCTAAAAAATTGGCTCCTTTAAAAAGAATGCCATTTCTAGAGCCAGCACCAATACCTCCAAAATAACCTAATGGAATAGAAATAACCAAAGCGCAAGGACAGGAAATAACCAAGAAAATTAAGGCGCGCTGAAACCAATTTTGAAACACATACGCATCTCCCAAAAATAAGAAAGGAAGTGCGACAAGAGCGACTGCCAACCAAAAAACGATAGGCGTATATATTTTTGCCAATTGGCTAATTAATAGCTGTGGTTTGGCTTTTTTACTTACTGCCTCTTGTACCATTTTTAATATTTTAGAAAGCTTGGTATCTTCATAAATACTGGTTACCCTAATTTCAATGAGGGTAGTGAGATTAATCATACCCGCTAATACGACATCTCCTTTTTCTTTACTTTCAGGGGCTGATTCTCCCGTTAGTGCGGCGGTATTTAAACTAGCGTAATCGGAGATTAATATGCCATCTAACGCTATTTTTTGTCCTGGTTTGGTTTGAATAATTTGTCCCACCACCACTTCTTTAGGATGCTTTGTTATTGCTTTTCCATTTTCTAGTACGCGTACTTCTTCTACCTGTACTTTGAGCAGCGATTCTATAGATTGCTTGGCTTTATTTACCGCTGCTGCTTGAAATAATTCACCAATCACGTAAAACAGCATGACCGCAATTCCTTCAGCGTATGAACCGAGGGCAAACGCACCAAGTGTAGCGACTGACATGAGCACAAACTCATTATAGATATCGCCTTTAATAATTAACCTGAAAGATTTCAGTATAATTGGTCCGCCAATTACAAGGTAGATGCTACCAAACCAAATGAGCGGAACCGGGGTTTCAAAAAATGGAAATTTATAATAGTCAAACCCAATGCCTAATAATAAAAGAAACAAGCAAATACCCGGAATCAAATACGCCTTATTGAAAGAAAGAGACTCCTTTATTTCGGTTTCTTGGGTATAATCTATGGCACATGCACCATCTTCACAATCATGACTTTCATTCATATTTTTTGTTATTAAAGGAATAACAAAAATACGTTATAAAGCAGTGCAACAGAAGTGCATTTATAAGCCGCTACATTTGTCGCAGATGCCTTTTACTACTAAATTTACGTTTTCGGCAACAAAACCATTGGGAACGGTAATTTTAGGAATTTTATAATCGGTCAAGCAGGTGGTTGCAGTGCAGTTGGTACAATGAAAGTGTAAGTGTAAATCATGCTCGATTTCACAATGGCAGCCTTGTTGGCATAATGCGTATTTAGAAATACTGGAGCCATCATCGATTTGATGGACAATTCCTTTTTCTTCAAATGTTTTGAGTGTGCGATACAGGGTAGTTCTATCTGATTTTTCAAAATTATTTTCAACGTCACTTAACGAAACGGCCACTTCACTTTCAGTAAGAAATTTGTAGATTAACATACGCATGGCGGTCACCCGAATGTTGCTGCTTGCCAATAGATGTTCTATATTTTGATTCATAATGTATGACTAATGTTCATGTCCCCCTGCCGCATCACTACGCACCAAACTATAAGCCCCCTTTGTTAATAATTTATCTTTGGGTTTGATTGTGTTAGCGATAATTTCTACAAAACCAAGACTGTGTTTCCCTGTCTGAACTGTTACAGTTTCAAAACTATATTGATGATTATCCTGGCTCTTTAAAGCAAGCACAACATACTCGTCACCTTTTTCTACAATCGCTTCTTCAGGCAAGGCAAAAACTTCTTTTTTGCCAATTTCTATTTCAGCTTCCACAAACATTCCAATTGCAAAGGTATGTTTTTTATCATCATCAAGATGTCCATGCACTTTTATTGTCCTCGTATCTTCCTCTATTGCCGTACCCACTAGGTGTACTGCTGCCTTATAAATACTATCGGAGGCTTCTGGAATTTTAAAAGTAATCTGCTGTTCTTTTTTGATTTTCAAAACATCTTTTTCAAAGGCTGTCAATTCAATATGGATGTGATCTGCATCTACAATTTCCATCACTACATCTTGAGGGGAAACGTACGTGCCTTTGCTAACATTTACCTCGGTTACACTTCCACTAATAGGAGAATACAGTGTAATGGTCGTATAAATATTCCCTTGTTCTACTTGGGAAGTGTTAATGTGGAGCATTTGTAATTTTTTACGTAAGCCATTGTACATTGCTTTTTCTCTGTCATAGGCCGCTTTTGCTGTCAAGTAGTTTTTTTTGGAACTTATTTTCTCATCGAAGAGCGTTTTTTGCCGCTCATATTCAGTTTTTAAAAATTGGAGCTGTTTAGATGCTTCTAAATATGCCTGCTGGATATCTATAAACTCAGGATTGGCAATCGTCACCAATGCTTGTCCTTTCCTTACTTTATCTCCAATTAGTAAATTGGATTTTTGCACGTTTCCGGCAAAGTAGGAGGTGATAACCGCTTTGTTCTGTGGGGGCACATCAATCGTTCCAGTGGTTTTAATTATTTCAGGAAACGGCTGCACAGTTATGTTACCTAAGGTCATCTTTCCATTTTTGAACTGTGCTTTCGTAATGATGATTTCGGTCTGTGTTTGCCCTTCTTCTTTTTTTGAGTCATTTGAAATTTCATTGTTACAACTGGTTAAGTCTAAAATTAACAATGTAATAAGGGTGAGGTATATTGTATTTTTCATTTTATAAGTGTTTTAGTATCAATCCCAATAATGCTCAGGACATAAATTTTTTAGTCAAGTAATAAAGTGTTTATTTGGATAACGGTTTGATTGTACTGGTTTAGATTTTCCAGGTAGTTTAGTTTAATTTCATAACTATTTTCAATGCTTCTTATATATTGAAAAAAATCAATTTCACCATGCTGGAAACTCAAGGTGGCTGTTTTTAAAATTTCTTTTGAAAGCTGCTCGCCTTCAAGTTCATAATAAGCTACTGCCTCTTTGTATTTACTCAATTGTGAAAGTAACACATCTTCTTTTGCTTTTAGTTCAAATTCAAAATTACGAGTTTGTTGTGCCTGAATTTGTTGTGCAATTTTACTTGCTTTGGCTTTGGCTTTTTGCGCACCAAAAAATAATGGAATTTTCACGCCTGCTTGGAAGATGCTTATCTTCCCTTCAAGCAAATTATTTTTTCCATAACTATAATTCAGACCAATATCAGGTAAAAATTTATGTTGTTCGAAATTTTTCTTTGCCTCCACTAATTTCTCCTGCGCTTTAAAAAAGGACAGCTCTTTGTTTTTTTCTAGTGTTGCCTTATTTAAAGTAATTTTTTCTAGCGGATGTATGAATATCGTAAAATCATCTTTTAACTGAAGTAACTTTTGAAGCTGAATATAGGCTTGTGCTACGTCTTCTTTGGCTTTTTTATACTGCATTTGTATTTGTCTTTGTGTAGACTTCGCTGTAATTTTTTCCAAATAATTACTTTCGCCTAAATCAAAACGTCGTTGGGCATGGTGCGAAAATTTCTCATATATACTATCCAAATATTGATATACATGTTCTTTTTCTTTTGAGTATAAATATTGATAGTAGGTGCTTGTTACTTGTTTTTTAAGACGTAATTTTTGCAGTTCATATGAAACATCTGCTATTGCAAGTGCTGCTTTTTTTACTTTTTTTTGTGCGCCATACACCGTTGGAAATGCAAAATTTTGAACAATCCCGTAAGTGTCTAACAGTCCTGTATTGTTGCCAATATTGTCATTTTCACGTTCATAATAAATCTGTGTTTTGGTGAAATTGTAAGCAGATTTTACTAAAGTTTTTTCTTTTTGGATATTCAGTAAAGAGGATTTTAAGTTGGTATTATTATCCAACGCCAATTGTTGTAATTCTTCCAGTGACCATGAATTGTTTTGGGCTTGTGCTCCAAAAGATAGACATATCAATAGTACAACAGTGACTTTATTCTTAAGATGAAATCTTTTACGTTCTCGTTTGCTATCGAAAATAGCGTATAAAACGGGTAAAACTAGCAGTGTTAGTAGCGTGGAAGTGATAAGCCCTCCAATGACTACTGTTGCCAATGGTCGTTGCACTTCTGCGCCAGCACCAGTTGAAATTGCCATGGGTAAAAAACCAAAAGCTGCAGCCAATGCGGTCAGTAAAACAGCGCGTAGGCGACTTTTTGCCCCAAAGATAATCAGTTCATCATCTGTTTTCATCCCTTGGTGTTTTAATGCTTTAAACGCTTCTATTAATACAATACCATTGAGTACGGCAATACCAAACAGTGCGATAAATCCAACCCCGGCTGAAATACTAAAAGGCAAATCTCGTATCCATAAAAATAGTATACCACCAACGGCTGCAAAAGGGATGGCTGAGTAAATGATTAGGGCTTCTTTGGTAGATTTAAAAGCAAAGTATAGTAGGATGAAAATCAAAATTAGGGCAATAGGTACAGCCACTTTAAGTCGTGCCTTAGCAGATTCTAGGTTTTTAAATTGCCCACCATACGTTACTGAATAGCCAATGGGAATTTCAACTTTAGTTTCAATGTTGCTTTTTATATCATCCACTACAGACTGTAAATCTCTGTCACGAACATTGACACCAATGACGACTCTACGTTTGGTGTCGTCCCTTGAAATTTTGGCGGATCCCTTTTGATAAGTAATGGTTGCCAATTCACTTAATGGAATTTTTCCGCCTGCGGGTAAATCGACATACAAGTTTTGCAAATCGTTAATATCACGACGTTTGCTTTTATCTAAACGCAGCACCAAATCGAATTTTTTTTCACCTTCAAAAACGCTACCAGTTTTATAACCAGAAAATCCCATTGAAATCATTTCGTTTAAATCGGAAATGTTTAGACCATAGCGTGCTATTTTATTCCTGTTAAATTTCACATTCATTTGTGGTAAACCGGCTGTTTTTTCGACAATAATATCCGCGGCACCTGTTACGTCCGCAATGGCTCGCTTAATTTCATTTGCTTTTGTATTGAGGAGTTCTAAATTATCG
>CAYRIF010000123.1:0-10379 GCA_964424205.1 uncultured Roseivirgaceae bacterium
TTTCTGCGAAAGTGGCAGCGTTTGTAGGATTGCTACTGTTGTTGGTGATGACGGGAGCAACATTACATACTGTTAGACTATTGTCAGTTACTGCAGCTACTACTCCAGTGTTGTAAGCCGCTGTTATTACTTTGCCGTCTGCGTCAACTTGGGCAGCACCAATCACACCTGCATAAGTACCATCTCCGTTGCTATCTGTATTTGGAGATCCATATGCTTCATTTGCATCGCCACAACCATCTCCATCCGAGTCTGTATCAAGATGATTATAGATTCCGTCATTATCCGTATCGCACGGGAATACTGAGAAACGCGCTTGTCCTTTCATATTCGTTGGCCCAACCACCAATTGATCTAATACAATATCATTTGTTCCTATGGTATTCCAGATCACTGTTACTGGACTGGTAGTAAAGTCCATTGGAAATAGTGGACCACCAGATGTTTTTGAACCATATAACGATACATTTCCCTGATTGTCCACAATTAATCTAATTAATGGATTATTAGCAGTTCCAGTTAGCTGCCATATGTTTTGAACACCATTTTCCCCATAACCAAACCCGTCTGTAAATTTTATATCATTTCCAGCAGAGGGCAAATGAAATTGAATTTCATTTGCCAGATTCACACCATTTATCGTAACATTAAAAGAGTTGTCCAAAGTATACGTATCCATAATGAAAACCCCTGTTCCTGCAATAAAAGAATTAGAAAAAGAATCGCCTGCATTAAGGTCATAATTAAATATATCCATGGCAGCTGCGGGACATTCATCAGTATCTAAAACCCCATCATTGTCATCATCTAAATCAAAAGCATCTGCAACACCGTCACTATCGTTATCATTAAATACGGGGTCACAAGCATCTGCAATACCATCTCCATCAGCATCTGGACCAACTGTTGTTACAGCTACTGTAGTTGCCTGTGGACTCCCTGCTATAGTTGGTATACCATTGGCGTCTACACCTGCTGGTGTATTTGCCAAATTATTAGCTGCTGTTAAATCTGCAGTTGTAAAAGTACCTGCGGCTTCTAAAGCATCTGGACAACCGTCTCCATCAGAGTCTGTGTCTAAACAATTTACAATACCATCGTTATCTGTATCTGGCATGAATATCACCGTAAATGTAATCCATTCGTTAAATGTTTCTCCTGCAATTCCTGAAATGCCTAAACCAGGCAAACGATTGCTTGGGCTTGCTGCTGTTCCGGCTCCAAGTAATGCTGTTTTTAGCACAGTGGCGCTAGTTGATCCTAATGGAAATTCAACATACCATTCTGCAGCACTATTAAATAAATTATACACACGTATATTACTTCCATTTGATATGTTTCCTGTAGTAGCTAACCCTTCAATTTGTCGGTTATTTAAATTAAATCCTCCTGCTGCTCCCTGGCTGTACATGCCAGCATTTGGAGATGCCTTATCAACATAATACGCATCTCCAGTTCCCCCTGTCCATGAAATAGTCAAGTCACTTGCCTCACTATTACCTCCAGCTGTATTAATAGTTTGGTACAATCGAATAACTGGAATATATCCTTGTGTAACACCGGTGATGTTGATATTATATTCGAAAGCGTCTGAACCTCCTGCTTGGTTATTATTTTGGATTTTAATTCCATCCGCAGAAGCGGTATAACTTTGTCCGCTGTACCCAACTGAAGAGTTTTGGGTAATGGTATAATTTGCAGTAACAGTTCCATTTGTTAATGTTCCTGTTTGCCCCCCTGAAAATGTAGCTAAAACTTCGGGACATTCATCAGTATCCAAAATCCCATCATTATCGTCATCTAAATCAACGGCATCTAGCACCCCGTCCATATCCGCATCTTGGGCAACAACAAAAGTGACACTCGTAAATAATAAAGAAAATATTAAACCGAATTTAAGTATTGATTTAATCATAGTTTTTGTCTTATATATAGTTGATATTAATGGAAGGAAAAATTCCTCTCCATAGGTAGGATTTATTGTATTGTCTTTTATTGTTGTTCTTATAGCTGTCATTCTTTATAATTTTATAGCTGTTCATTCATAAAAGGCGGCTTAACAATGAAGCCGTTTTTTCAAAACCAATATTTTTCGAATAAATGCATAGCTGTTATTTCATTTTAGCTGTTTATTTATATAATTTCAGTCCATAAACATTCGTCAAATGAATGACAAATGTTTTGCTGGTGCTACAAATGTGAAAATGAAAAGTTGATTAATAAAGTGGATTTTCATTTAAAACATATGATGTAAGGTAAAAGTGTTTCTTGGTATTTTAAGGATATAATTACCTTTCTATAGAATTTTAATTCTAAATAATCATAGAATAATTATATTTATAATTATGTAAGAAAATAGTAATACCAATATATTTTCAGTTTATATATTCATAATTACATCTATGAAATATTATTTTTTCAAAACAATCCCAAAACTGTACAGTATCCCATAATGAGAATCTGTATTATTTCACTTGTTGCAACTAGTCTGAGTACGTCATTTTCACCTGACCCACTACATGTGGATAGGTAGCCGCTAAATCAGTGCTATAAATTGAGGAGTATTCACAATGGGTATGAGAATTGTTGCTGTGGGGATAGCGGAATAACTCCGCTAATCATTAAATTCAGTCATGGTTCTATTAATACCAATGGTACAAAAAGACAATATCATCTTCGTGGCTTTTAAAAAATAGGAGGGAAGGTCTTCAAACTCTGATTTTTTAAAGGGGCTGAGTACATAGTCTACTTGCTGTCCTCTCGAAAAATCATCGCCGATACCAAACTTTAGTCGTGCGTAATTTGCCCCTCCTGTGGCTTGCTCAATGTCTTTGAGTCCGTTGTGTCCTGCCGCAGAGCCTTTGGCTCTCAGGCGCAAATTGCCAAAGGGCAATGCCAGGTCATCAACGACTACGAGTACTTTGTCTTTCGGTATTTTGAGCTCCTTCATCCAGTAGTTCACGGCCTTGCCACTGAGGTTCATGTAGGTGGTTGGTTTGATAAGGTGAATATGCCTTCCTTTATACTTAAATTCAGTTTTGAATGCATGCCTGTTGATTTCAAATTTGGCATTATGTGCTGCTGCCAAGTGGTCAAGAGTCAAAAAACCGATGTTATGCCTTGTCACTTCATATTCGGGACCAATATTCCCAAGTCCTACAATGAGGTATTTCATCTGTCTATAATCTATTTTGGATTGAACTGTACATCGCTGAGTTCCTCATTCACTTTTCCCTAATTCCTCTCTTCTCCCTCTTTCCTCTTTCCTCTTTTTTCTTCTCTCTCTTTCCTCTTTCCTCTTTCCACTCTCTTCTTTTTAACCTCATATTTCTCTAAGCATTTCAATCCACCCCGCAGCTTTCCCTTTTGGTCTTACAATCAGCATGGGTATTTTATTATCTATTTGGATGAGTCTTTCTGCAAGGCTTCCCATAAACAGCGCGGTGGTAGAAGACCTACCTTTTGCACCAAAAAGAATCATGTCAACGGCTAGTTCTTGCGCTTTTTCATAAATGGCATTTACTGGAGAACTATCTTCGTCAAGTGTATAGCACTCGGTCATTTTCACACCTACAGTGTCTATGTTTTTGATAAATTTATCATAATCTTCCTTGGCATATTTCTTCATACGCGCTGCAAATTGTTCGTATGATTTGTTGGTGTAGTGGTATCCTACAGGAACTCTGAATACATTTTGACAAATAATCTCCACGTTATTATCAATTGTTCTGGACAATGAAATGGCTTTTTCTAATGCATTTTTTGAATAATGAGAAAAATCTAAGGGCACCAGTAATTTATTAACCATAGGCGTAGTATTTTCGGGGATAATCATCAGTGAGCATGTTGCCCTTCTCGCCAATCGATAGGTAAATACGCCAGTCCCTTTTAAATTGATTTTTTCTCCAGCAATCACCAAGTCAATTTTGTACTTGTCTATCATGTCCAGCACTTTACTGGCACGCTGTCCTCTTTCTACAATATAGTTTATTTTGATATGCTGATTTGAGAAATGGGACTGAACCGACTCCTTAATTTTTAAAATCCTATCTGCCATGGCATTTTTTAGAAGCCCTGGAAATTCCTCTTCAACTTTTTTTGGGATACTGAAGTTTTTGATAACATTCACAAAATAGATTTCCTCTGCCTCTGAGTGATTACTCATAAAGGAGGCAAACTGCGTGATGTTTTCATCGAGTGCGGTTAAATCTACGGCAACTAAAATTTTCTTAAAATCGTACATAATGCTGTCTTTTGAAATTTTGGTCTTTCAAACTGCAAATCTCACTAATTTAATCGTAATTAAAAATTATACTGCCTTAAATTCAGCTAGAAAATCGACCAGCATTTCAAATTGTTCCTTAGAATGTGCTGGAAAGTTGGCAATTCGTATTTGAGAGTCCTTATTTTTCCCGTAACCTGCACTTAATATCATTCCTTTTTCGGCAGCGGCGGCTATTATTTTGGAAGACGGAATGTTCGTATTCGCTACAATGACTGTCTTTGATTGGTGCTGTTCGTTGTCTACAAACGGACTTAAAATAGCATGTTCATTTATCATATTGTATAAAATAGCCGCTTTATACACGGTTTCTCTTCTGATTGATGCAATGCCACGATCAAGCATATCTTTGACTACTCTCCCCAAAACATATATGGCAAGTACATTCGGAGTGGCAGGAGTTTGGTGTTTCTTAGCTTTTTCTAGAAAAGAAGGAATGGAATGATAGCTTCCAATTGAAACCTGTTTTTCTTTTAATGAGAGGGCTTTATCCACACATTTATTGTTAACAATCCAAACCCCGAGCCCAGCAGGTAGTCCAAATCCCTTCTGGACAGAAAAATAGAGCGAATCGATTTTTTTTAAATCAATATCGATATAGGGCAGTGCCGACACACAATCCACGGCTATGATTTTATCGGGATGCCATGCCTTTAGTTGATAAATGTCTTCTAATGGTTGTGCTGCTCCAGTACTGGTTTCATTTTGTGCTATAGTGATTAATTCTGCACTTTTTGGAATATTTACTTTATCTATGGAAGTGCAAGTCCCTTCTGAAATTTTATGAATTCCTGCCCTTCGGTTCAGCGCTATTGCTGTATCGTAAAATTTCTTAGAAAAAGCACCGTTTACGATATGGAATGATTCTTTCTCCACACAATTTTCTATCAGCAGCGACCATACTTCAGAAGCCGATGATGTGAAAAACAGATGATAGTCGTCGGGAACATTGAGCAATTCCCTTAGATTATCAGTCGTTTCTTTTGAGATTTTTTCATAACCCTTAGATCGATGTGAAATAGAAGGCACTTGCTCTTTTAGCGCTTGTTTGATATGCTCTTCTACGGTATAAAATAACGCAGACGGACCTGCTGTGAAAAATAATTGTTTCATAGATTTAATATAAATTAACGGAATGTCAAAATTAGTTTTTTAACGTAAGAAAAGCTAATTACTCCATCAGAGTCTCTCGACAAGGACCCTGCATGTTGTAAAATACGCAGCGTCCCTTTTAGGAGACTCTGAGAGAGGTGGGGAAATTAAAGATTGATTTTTTAACGTAAGAAAAGATAGGAAATTCTTTTTTCTTTAAACTTAAAAGGTGTTACCTTCGTTAGATACTAACAGAGATATTAAATCTGAGTTCGATAATAAAACGAACGTCATGCCGTAAAATTAATCACTATATTTTGAAAGGGATTAATTTGAACGGTATCTGAAAGAGATTATGGATATTTTTATTTAATACTGAAAAAATATTGAATAAAAATTCCGCAATGACGCCATATTCTATTTTAGACTATATTCTTTAATCGAGGGCAGGACATGCAGATATTTCCACGTGGGTTTCGAACAGTTTTCCAAACCTAACATTTATAAATTACCGAGTGATTCTTTCTTCAAAACTGGACCTCATTCCGATTCGTCGGAACCTCGTAGTGGCTTGCCATTGCAGGATAACAGTGGATAGTTGCGATTTTAAGATAGCTCAAATCTTGTTTATTCGAGGTTTGAGTAAACCTTCGGCTCATGTGGATTTTTTAATGTATTCTAATATAACACTCTAAACCAAATCGTACCGGATATTTCTTTTAATTTTTTGATAAGCTCTTTATTGTATTGCTTATTGATGTCAGTTATCATATAGCCGATGCTTTCATTTGTTTTAAGGTATTGCCCTACTACATTTACTTCACATGCTGCCAATACACTATTGATTTTCGCCAACACACCTGCTTCGTTCTGATGAATATGCATCAATCTGTGCGCATTTTGAAATGCTGGTAATCGTACTGCAGGGAAGTTGACGCTGTTGGTCGTGCTACCTGTATTGATATAATCAATAATTTGGTGTGGTACAAACTGACCGATATTTACTTGTGCTTCTAATGTGCTTCCACCTATGTGTGGTGTTAAAATTGTATTGGGCATGCCAATGAGTTCTGACATAAAGGGGTCTTGATTGCTTTTAGGTTCTTTAGGAAATACATCTACTGCCGAACCTCTTACTTTTCCATTTTTTAGGTATTTGCTTAACGCAGGAATATCTACTACAAATCCACGACCTAGATTGATGAAAATCACGCCATCTTTCATTTTTTTAAATTCCTCTTCCCCAATAATGTTTTTATTGTCGGGGCGACCGTCAACATGAATGCTAATGACATCAGAAACTTCTAGTAGTTCATCTAGCGAAGCGCATTGTGTGGCATTTCCCAAGGACAATTTATCTACTAAATCGTAATAATAGACATCCAGCCCCATGCCTTCAGCTAAAATGGAAAGTTGAGATCCGATATTTCCATAGCCAATGATACCAAGTTTTTTGCCTCTTATTTCAAAGCTATTGGCGGCTGACTTGTCCCATTTTCCTTGGTGCATGAGCATCATTTTGTCGGGAAGATTCCTCATTAACAATACGATTTGTGCGATGGCTAGCTCCACCACCGATCGGGTGTTGCTGAATGGAGCATTGAATACGGCAATGCCTTTTTTTGTTGCAGTTTCTAAATCAATTTGATTGGTGCCGATGCAAAATGCGCCAATGACAAGCAATCTATTTGCGTTTTCCAACACTTTTTTGGTGAGCTGTGTTTTGGAGCGTAGCCCAATGATAGAGACGTCCTTAATTTTTTCTATCAATTCGTCTTCGTCTAGCGCGGCATCGTAGGTTTCTACTTCATAGCCTTCCTCTTTGAGGATTTTAACGGCTCCTTCGTGTACGTTTTCAAGTAATAAAACTTTGATTCTGTTTTTAGGATAAGAAATTGCTGTATTCATCTTGTTGTGGTATAAAAATTCATCTAAACTTGGGGTAATATGATCGGCTATTGCTGTTATTTTTTCTCTTGCTATATTTTCGGTAAAGGCATAAAATTTATTGGCGAAACCATCTTTTTTGATTTCATAGTCGGTATAGCCGTCACCAATAACACTTACGTCACCTGTTAATTTTAATTTTTCAATGACTTTCCCTTTTCCATTGTTGGAAGATAATACATTGTCCGTGTCAAATCCAATGATGTTTCCTGCTGTATCAAATTCAAAAGTGTTGGCAAATACATTTTCAGCTTTGATGCCATAATCCGTCACGATGGGAACGATAAAATCTTTAAAGCCATTGGATATGATGTAAATATTATCGGCATAGTCTTTTAAGAATTCCTTATTTCTTTTGAAGGATTTGGACACTTTAGATTTTAGCGCTGGAATCAGTTTTTCTAGGTGCTGCCTATTGGCAGCCAATAATTCTATTCTTAAAACAAGGGACTGCCTGAAAGAAACTTTGCCCTCCATTCCCAAATCAGTGACATCTTTTATTTTTTGAAGTCTTTCGTCTCGTTCTTTATTATTGTCCAAAGAAATTTCTCCCAGAATATCAAGCGCTTCTACTTGTGTAAAGGTGCTGTCAAAATCAATTATGAAATACTTTTTGTCACTCATGAATTTAGGGAAGGAATAAAAAATTTGAACAAAGGTAAATAATTGAATGGTTTCTCAAATTTAATAGGCTATTTCTTTTTCATAAGAATGGTGATGTGTAACGCTTGTTACATAAAAACGAAGGGCATAATAATTTAGTGTGACAGGTAAGTGCAGGATAGGTGATGATAATAATAGACGTATTATTGTCATTATAATTTTAAATCTATTTTATGAAAAAGTCAATATTCCCGATTGTATTCCTAGCAATTTTATTTTTCACCGCACAAGTGTTCGCAAATGTTAAACTACCGCAGCTCATGAGTAGCAATATGGTGGTGCAGCGAGAGGCACCTGTCAGAATTTGGGGCATGGCAAAGAAACGTGAGGTTGTAACGGTCTCTTTTAACGGACAAACTGTTAAAACAAGGGCAGGGAGAACAGGGAAATGGCAAGTGATACTAAAAAGTATGACAGCTGGCGGGCCGTTTAAAATGACTATTCAAGGCAAAAATAAAATTATACTTGACAATGTTTTAATAGGTGATGTGTGGATTTGCTCCGGGCAATCTAATATGAATATGTCGGTAAAACGTTCTAACGATGCAGCAGCAGAAATTGCTGCGGCAAATTATGATAAGATTCGTCTTTTTACAGTGCCGAGAAGCATTAGTAATGTACCCAAATCTGACATGGATGAAAGCGCTTGGTTGACTTGCTCATCAGAGAATATTGTTCAATTTTCTGCAGCAGCCTATTATTTTGCTCGTCGGTTACAAAAGGATATTGATGTGCCAATTGGACTGGTGCATGCTAGCTGGGGAGGCACTGGTGTAGAGACATGGACAAGCATTGATGGGCTTACGGCACTGGATGGGTTCGCCAGTGGCATAGAAAGCCTTAAGAATTTTGATCCCAAAGAATATGCTAATAATAGAAAGAAAAAGCTGTTAGCGATAACTGGACCATTACCTACCACAGACGTAGGCATGAATGGAGATGAAGCAATTTGGGCGAAGCCTGACAATGATTTTTCGGCATGGAAAACCATGGAACTGCCGCAACTTTGGGAAAATGCAGGGCTGATTGATTTGGATGGAGTCTTGTGGTTTATGATAGATTTTAAAATAGATGCTGAGGAAACTTTGAAGGGAATAAGTGTGCATCTAGGAAAAATAGATGATTCCGACGATACATTTGTAAATGGTACAAGAGTAGGAGGGTTGGTTGAAAAGTATGATGTCCCAAGGGTTTATTTTTTAGAAAAAGGTGTGGCAATTACTGGAAGAAATGTGTTGGTAGTGCGGGTGGAGGATATATATTTAGGTGGTGGTTTTTCTTCACTACCGAAAGACATGTTTATAAGAACTAGCAAAAGGAAAATACCATTGGCTGGTAAGTGGAAATACAGGATAGGTAAGGGAATTGTAGCCACCAGAAATGGTGGAAACCCAAATGCGATGCCTTCCTTGTTGTTTAATGGAATGATTAGCCCGTTGTTACCCTTGACTTTTAAAGGTGCCATATGGTACCAAGGAGAACACAATGCGGACAGGGCTTATGAATATAGAAAACTGTTTCCAAATATGATTAGAGATTGGAGAAAGCATTTTAAGCAAGGAGACTTCCCTTTTATTTTTGTGCAGTTGGCCAACTTTCAAAAAGTAGAGGACAAGCCTGTTGAAAGCAATTGGGCAGAATTACGTGAAGCACAATCTATGACCCTTAAGAATACCGCTCATACAGGTATGGCAGTAATTATCGATATAGGTAACGCTGATGACATTCACCCTAAGAATAAACAAGAGGTGGGTAAGCGGCTGGCGATGTCAGCATTAAGCAAAGTGTATAACAAGGAGTATGCCGCTAGTCCTACTTTTGAATCGATGAAGATTAAGAAAAATGTCGTGCGTATTAAGTTTAAAGAGATTGGTAAAGGACTGGTCGTGAAAAATCGCTATGGCTATGTCAATGGGTTTGCCGTTGCAGGGGCTGATAAAAAATTCCACTGGGCAAAAGCATATATCGAAGGTAATAACACGATTGTGATAGTCAGTGATGCCGTGAATAACCCTGTTGCGGTGCGCTATGCCTGGGCTAACAACCCTGGCGATGTCAATTTATACAATGCCGCAGGGTTACCGGCTGATCCGTTTCGAACAGATGATTGGCCTGGCATTACGATTGATAATAAGGTGGCGTATTAGCTAATTACCTCAAAACCTGAATCCACCCATTACAGCCCGAGCCATCAGGAAAAATGAGGTCATAATAGTAGATACCTGCGTTCCATAAGTCTTCAAAATTACCTCAGATAACTTATCGGATGGTGCGTCAGTTGCACATAAATTGGTGTTCACAAAAACACTTAACGCAACTAAAAGGAATATTTTAAATAACCTGCTCACCGATTACAAAGGTAAAAATTTCAGTTGGTTTTGCTTTTCAATTTGGA
>CAYRIF010000124.1:0-10361 GCA_964424205.1 uncultured Roseivirgaceae bacterium
GAGGATTCGGTGGACAGATTCTATGTGATTCTTGCGGCACTTCTAATTATCATACTGGCGGTAGCCCTGATTCACGGAGCAGTGAAAATGCACAGAAGAATGGACTTGTATTAAAGCACAAGGCACGGCAGTTTACAAAAGAAGACTTTAAAAAATTTGATTATATACTGGCGATGGATGCCGAGAATATGAGAAATATTAAAGCACTAGAAACCCAAGAAGAGCATGCTAGTTATGCCCTCATGATGATGCGGGATTTTGACGATGTCGAAAAGGGAGGCGATGTGCCTGATCCGTATTATGGAGGGAGTAATGGTTTCCAAAATGTTTTTGATATTTTAACGAGGGCTAATGAACGGTTGTTGGATTTTTTGGTTGAAAGAAATACTTTGTAATTTTTACAAAACTAACACCTGAAAATTATGACGGCTTTTTTGTTCCAAAAGAATTTTTTTTCCTTGACATACTTGCTGAATTGATGGTTCATCATGAAAATAATTTTTAACAGTGATGAGTGTTAGGCCAGTATTGTATCGAATATCAAAATGGTTTTTTAGTTTGCTCACTAATGTTTCAATCTTTTCGGTATCATGATTAGTGCAGATAGAAACGGTGATAGCAGAACTCTGCATCAAGTTAATTTTAATATTTAAGTCTGAGAAAGCATTGAAAATTAAGCTTAGATTTTTTTCGTCGATAAATGTAAAATCTTTGACGCCAAAGGAAAGGAGGGTTTGCTCAAATTTGTAAATAAAAGAGGGGATTGGTTTGTGCGAATGCACTTCATTAATTTCTGTTCCGGTGGCGTGCGGATTTTCAAATGATTTTACATAAAGCGGAATGTTTTGATTGGCGAGTGGTTTGATTGTTTTTGGATGAATGACTGTCGCACCGTAGTAGGTCATTTCTGCGGCTTCACGGTAGTCGAGCTGTTCGAATTTAACGGCATTACTACTAATTTTGGGGTCAGCATTAAGAATACCTGCTACATCTTTCCAAATGGTAACGGATGTAGCATCCAGGCATGAAGCGAAGATAGCAGCGCTGAAATCAGAGCCTTCTCTACCCAAAGTGGTGGTTTGTCCATTCTGGGTGCCTCCGATAAACCCTTGGGTGACGATAACTTTATTTTTTACAATGTCAGGAAACGTACGTGTGGTTTTGTTTTTTGTCTGTTTCCAATCCACAGTAGCTTCTGAGAAAATATTATCGGTGATGATGAAATCTCTAGCGTCAATCCAAACGGATGTAACACCTACCTTTTCTAGGTATCGTTGGTTGATTTTTGTAGAAAGGATTTCTCCTTTTGAAACTATCCTATCGTAAAATGCTTCTTTGCTTTGGTGGTTCAGTCCTGATTTTAGCGCTGTATCTAATTCTGTAAATACACTTTCCACTGCATTGAAAATGATATCGCTTTTTTCAAATAAGCTGTCCATTACTGAGAAGTGATATCTCTTCATTGCATTTAACTCATTCTCGTAGCTTTTGTTCGCAATGCATAGCCGAAGGATTTCTTCTAGTGCATTGGTGGTCTTACCCATGGCAGAAATAATAACGACTAGTTTTTCTCTACTAAACTGTTTTACAATTTTTGCCAAATTTTTGATACCACCTACATCTTTTACGGATGCGCCGCCAAACTTAAATACCTTCATTCCTAAATAATTAGTTATGCGAAATAAGCGACTTTACGATAATTTATAGCTGTTAATGGCTACTTCTTTTTCTTTTTCGCTAACGTAAATTTTTAAACGACCATATTAAATCCTATTTTTGGATAAATAAATCACAAAATAATTATATACCTATGCGAACAAGAGAGGATTCTAGAATTGCCCAGCCTATTGGCGCAGCACTCGACAGGTTTATTAAAAGAGATCAAGACAATTTCAAAGGAGCTACTGGAGAGCTTTCTCAATTGTTACGTGATATTGCATTGGCAGGAAAAGTGGTGAATAGAGAAATGAATAAAGCAGGGCTGATTAATATTCTGGGTGCTGTGGGCACACAAAATATTCAAGGGGAAGACCAACAGAAACTCGATATTCTGGCGAATATCCGTTTTATCAGGGCTTTGACCAAAGGGGAAGAGGTATGTGCCATTGTATCAGAAGAGGATGAAAAGGTTATTATGATTGATGATGGCAAAAGATATGTCGTTGCCATCGATCCGCTGGATGGTTCATCTAATATAGACGTAAATGTTTCAGTAGGAACTATTTTTTCAATTTACCGAAGGGTGACACCTGTGGATACCCCTGTCTTGGAAGCGGATTATTTGCAACGAGGAGATAAGCAGGTAGCGGCAGGCTATATTTTGTATGGCTCATCGACCATGCTGGTGTACACGACAGGTGCTGGCGTCAATGGTTTTACGTATGACCAGTCGCTAGGCGAATATTTTTTGTCACATCAAAATATGAAAACACCAGAAGATGGAAAGGTTTATTCGATGAATGAAGGAGCGGCTAATACTTTTGATGAATCAGTAAAAAAATACATTGATTACTGCAAGGAACAGCAATATTCAGGCAGGTATATTGGATCTCTGGTGGCGGATTTCCATCGGAATCTTTTGAAAGGAGGGATTTATATTTATCCAAGTACGGCTACACATGCTACTGGAAAACTTAGACTGTTGTATGAATGCAACGCCTTAGCATTTATTATTGAGCGTGCTGGTGGTATGGCAACAGATGGAAAAAAGAGGATATTGGAAATAGAACCTATGTCGCTCCATCAGCGAGTGCCCTTTTTTGTGGGGTCTAAAAAAATGGTGGAAAAAGCAATGTCTTTTGGGGATTAGTTTCGGTATTTTTCTCTAGTCAACACTTTTTGTTTTTCTCTTTTAACCACTAGTAGGGCAATTTCATGTCCAATATTTTCGGGTGATTCTTCAGATATGATTTTGGTAACCCGCTGTTCGTTGACATCAATTTTGTAGAGAATATTAAGGAGTTTTCCCATGTCATGATCCAATAAATCATTGATTACAAAGGCAAGCTTTTTAACTAACAGGTCAAAAGGGTCAGTGTGTGACGCTTGAAAAATCTCTTTATTAAAATTATCAATTTCAAAATGCTGAACCACTAAGTCCAAACTTTTTTCAGCCAATACCCTAACATCGTTCATGTGACTATTAACTACTTGTCTTTTTTGGGAGCTTTCTTTTTAGTCGTTTTCTTCTCTTTTTTTACTTCTTTCAAAGTATCAGGAGCAACGCCAAGCAGTATATTATACCACGAAACAAGTTTTTTTATGTCAGAAACATAAACCCTATCGGAATCGTAATCTGGTAGTACATGTTTTAAGAATGATTTTAGTTCTTCAGGATCAGGTTTATTTTCAAGACCAAGGTCATCCCCAAATTCTTTAGATATTTTTTGCATGACCGATTGCAGTGGCACTGAACCATCTCCCGTGGTGGTATAAATTGAGATTTCCTCTAATATTGAAATTCTGTTATGGGCGTTGGCTATAAGTTTGCTTTTCTTACCATCAAGTGATTCTAAAATCACCCCAGTTCGAGTTGGTTTGATGACTTTGAACAATCCTCCTTTACCTGTAACGGTTGCTATATCTTTGAATTCCATAATTGATTTTTAAAATATGCGTAAAGTAAATGTTATTTATTGAGAATGGTTATTTGTTTTATCATTTTTATAGGCCAATGGTGAAATTATTGTTGTTTAACATCATTGTTGACCTCATCAATAAAACTAAGGATTTCTTTTTCTCCGTCTTTGCTTACCGATGAGCTTAAAAAGTAAGTAGGCATTTTTTCCCACTCTTTGAGCATTACTTTTTTAAACTTAGCGACATTCGCCTGTACTTTATTAGGCGATAGTTTGTCGGTTTTGGTAAAAATGATACCCAACGGTAACCCATTCATACCTAGCCAGTTGACGAATTCAATATCAATCTTTTGTGGTTCATGACGCGAGTCCACCAGTACAAAAACAAATTTCAAATTTTCTCTGTTTAAAAAATAATCGTTAATCATTTTTTTCCACTTTGTTCTTTCTGATTTGCTAATTCTTGCCCATCCATAGCCTGGCAAATCAACAATATACCAATTTTGATTTATGAAAAAATGATTGATAAGCTGGGTTTTTCCTGGACGGCCAGATATTTTTGCCAATTTTTTGTGATTGGTAATCATATTAATGAGTGATGATTTACCGACATTTGACCTGCCAATAAAAGCATATTCTGGGAGGTCTGTTTTTGGGCATTTGTTGTAATCGGTATTACTGCAAATGAATGTTGCTTGCTTGATAATCATAATGTTTTGTGTGTGGCGGCAAAAGTAAAAAAATGGAAATTATACTATAAATGTAAGAAGTTCAGACATTTAGCACATTTATTATTTAATAGAAGTCATAAATTAGCAGATATTTTATTTAAAGTAATTCTTGAAGTGAGTGGTGTTAACTCATAAACGGGAGATAAATAGAAATTGAGCATGAATAGAAGAAATTTAAAACAGGTATTTGTAATTGTATTTTTCCTGCTATCATATAATGTAGCTTTTGCGCAAGATAAGGAATTGGCAAGGCAATTAGTAGAGATAGCAGATGAAATATATTTTGAGCAAAAGGCGACAGTCATTGCCAATGAACAATATGCAGCGGCTGCCAATGCCGATCAGGATAATATCTATGCCCAGTACATGGCAGGAATGACCCATATAGAATCTGTGGGCAAAGAGCGATCTGCTAAATACTTTTTACGGGCCTACGAAATTGACCCTAATTATAAATTTGATTTGTTGTATTGGATTGGTAAAGGCTATCAGTATGGAATGGAATTTGATAATGCCCTAGATTACCTGAATAAGTATAAAGATAAATTAATATCCGAAAAAAACTATCGAGGCAAAGATGTGGTAGAGTTAGCAGTTGTAGAACGAAATATTTATGAATGTGAAAATGGTAGAGATTTCATGGCAAATCCTAGTAATTTTTCTATTGTAAACGCAGGAAGAAAAATTAATGGAGAATTTATGGATTATGGTGCGGTACTCAATGGTAATGAAGATGTTATGATTTTCACATCTCGTAGACGGGAGGAGAATGTGAATGAAGATGTGGCAGACGATAACTTTCCATATGAAGATATATTTGTTGCCCATAAAGTAGATGGAAAGTGGAAAAGAGCCCACAACATTGGAGATCAAATTAATACTGAGTTTCATGACTCTAACCTTTCATTGAATTCCGATGGATCGGAACTGTATATATACAAAGATGAAAACGGAGGAGATATTTACCTTTCTCATCTTCTTGATGATGGTACTTATTCTGAGCCGGAAGCGTTGAGTGATAATATTAATTCTAGCTTTACTGAAAATTCTGTATCAGTATCACCCGATAATCAGCTGTTATTCTTTTCAAGTGATAGACCCGGAGGTTTAGGTGGTATCGATATTTATTATAGTATAAAAGATAAAAAAGGAAAGTGGGGCAGGGGAAAAAACTTAGGAGAGGAAATAAACACCGAGTATGATGATTACTCGCCGTTTATACATTACGACGGCAAAACACTTTTCTTTAGTACCAAAGCTAGAAAAGGAATGGGTGGGTATGATATTTTTAAATCTGAATATGACAGCTTAGCCGAAAAATGGGAAGAGCCAGTAAATTTGGGTTACCCTATAAATACACCAGACGACGATGTGTTTTTTGTCTCTACCAAAGATGGTAAAAGAGGATATTATGCTTCGGTGAGAGAAGATGGCTATGGCTATAATGATATTTATGAAGTGACTATTCCTGACCTAATCAAAGTGGATGAGCCTTTGGTAGCAAAAGCAGTAGATACTAAAGCAGTTGAAAAAGACCCAACGGATACGAAAGTTGAAAAAGTAGAGGGAGCAGAAGAGCCAATTGAATTACCAGTACAGAAAATTTTAAAACCAGTTTCACTAATTGTACGGGTAGAGGATGAAGCGACTGCCAAATCATTGAAAGCAAAAGTGAAACTAAGAAGTGTGGGGGATAATATAGTAGTCGGTTCTAAGAGACTCCCGAATGGCTCCTACCAGTTCGACATTACTAATATGGAGGAAAAGTCATATATGTTATCGGCAGAAATGGATGGATATATGTTCAAGTCGTACAAAATGAATATTCCACCAGCGAGAGAGAACCCAATGGAAATAAAAAGAAAAATAGAACTTGATCCGCTGGCGGTGGGTTTAAGCACGGTGCTAAGAAATATTTATTTTCATTTTGATAAGGCAACATTCACGGAGGAATCATATGTGGAGTTAAACAAATTAGAAAAACTATTATCTAATAGCCCTAGAATGAAAGTAGAGATAGGCGGGCATACCGATAGAATAGGTAAAATAATATATAACAAAAATCTATCGCAACGAAGAGCAGATGCCGTGGTGCGGTGGTTGAAAAAGAAAGGCATTGATCCTAGAAGGTTATCGGCTGTAGGTTATGGAAAATCCAAACCTTTGGCGAGTAATGATGATGAAGCGGAGGGAAGAGAGCTTAATAGAAGGGTGGAATTCAAAGTGCTTGAAAAATAGTAATCTGGTACAGAAATTGATGATACGTGTAAAAAGAAACTGCTAAACTCAGTTTCTTTTTAATTTAATTTTTCGGGAAGTCATTCAAACTAATATTTTTGTGCTTAATTTTGGCGCTTAGATTTATTGATGATAACTAGAAGATGACGGTATTACCTTATAAAGACCAAAAAGTTGGTAAAAAAGAACAAGTAGCTACGATGTTTGATAACATCAGCAAACGATATGATTTGTTGAATCATGTGCTGAGCTTGGGGATTGACATCAGGTGGAGAAAAAGGGCGATAAAAATGCTGAAACCCGAAGCCCCAAAGTTGATACTTGACATCGCTACAGGAACTGGTGATTTTGCCATTGAGGCATTATCATTAAACCCTGATAAAATCATTGGCGTTGATATTTCGAAAGGAATGCTGGAAGTGGGGAAGAAGAAAATGGAGAAGTTAGGATTGACCGATAAGATAGCATTAAAACTTGGTGACTCTGAAAAGCTGCTGTTTGAAGATAATAAGTTTGATGCAATCATCGTTTCATTTGGTGTAAGGAATTTTGAAAACCTTGAAAAAGGATTAGAAGAGATGCTGAGGGTATTAAAGCCATCAGGAATAGCGGTGATCGTAGAGTTCTCGAAGCCAAGAAGCTTTCCTTTTAAGCAGATTTACAATTTTTACTTCAAAGCCATTTTACCAGTAATTGGCAAGGTGGTTTCGAAAGATAATTCAGCGTATACTTATTTGCCCGAGTCAGTGAAGAATTTTCCTGACGGGCAGAATTTTTTAGATATACTTGATAAACTAGGATATAAAAACACAAAATGCAAAACATTAACATTTGGTATCAGTTCGATTTACACAGGAAAAAAGTAATTTTTACTGTCATATTGGTATCGTTCTTTGTTGCTAGTCCATTGATGGCGCAGGTGGGTCCTAATATAAACTTACCAGGATCAGACCAAAAGAAATTTAAATATGGGTTTTCGGTAGGGATTTTTCAGTCAAACTTCAAAATGAAATATGCTGATGTTTTCGCCATTCCGGCGTATGATAGCATCCATGCCATCAATCCAAAAGGATCGATGGGTTTCTCACTCCGTTTTATAACAAACCTAAAACTAGCGCAGTATTTGGATTTAAGGGTCACCCCTGGCGCAAGTTTTTATGAAAACAAAATCCAGTTTTTTTATACCGACGTGGCAAATGCCGAGAAACTAACATTTGTAGAAGCGACAAGGATTGAAGCACCGATACTACTAAAATATAAATCAGCACGAAGAGGAAATACGCGAATGTATTTTGTCGGCGGCGTAACACCTTCTATCAGGGTGTCTGGAAAGAAAAATGAAGATGAGCTGGATGATAGGATTTTGATTAAAAAGGAGAATCTTTCTGTTGAATTTGGCTTTGGCATCGATTTGTATTATCCGCTTTTTAGATTTTCACCGGAAATTAGATTCTCACGCGGTGTCACAAATATTTTAAGAACAGGAGGGAAAAATGGGGTCAACGACGGCATTAAACATTTGACACTTAATTCAGTGACACTTTACTTGCAGGTGGGGGATTAGGGGGTTTGCTTTACATTTATTAGCGCCTTGAGCTTTAGGGAGATGAGTAAATTGAATGTGTTCTAAACTTAACAGCACTTAACCAACCATGAAATATAACATACTTTATATAAATTATTTATATTATGAATTTGAAAGAAGAAATAAAAAAAGTTGAAAATATGTTTAGTTCCGGCTCAGGATTTGGGGATTCTGATGCTCGAAAAAATGCCGAATTAAAACTTCAAACGTTGATTTCAAAACAACAACTGCGAACGTCCAACCAGCTAAATTTAATCTCCTGGATTCTTGCAATTGCGACTATTCTAAATGTAATACTAGTGGCAATTCAAACGTTCACCACTAGCGCAAGTCTGTGACTTGTGCTTTTATACAACGATAGCAGTAAAACCAACGGGTAGCAGAATTTGTTATCTGTAGATATGATAAAGAAGCAGAAATATATGAAGGTGCAAGTTGCAAACTTGCACCAGTGGAGGGAGAACTAAAAGTTAAAACACCTTTTGATGCCATTGAAAAATGGTGTGAATTAGACCCTGAAATATTTAAAGACAATCTAATTAACTTTAAAAATAAAATACTAAATTTGAGGACGGGCAACAAAAAAAGTTGTCAAAAAATGGAATAACCTTGTGAAACTTAACAGGTAATCAAATGATAAACTATTTCAAAGAATCACTTAGGCGAAAAAAAGCAAGACGAATTACCAAAGAGTATCCTCCAAAAGTAAGTGCATTTAATTTGCCAGAAGATGGACTTATAGAATTTGCAAATTGGGATAATCCAATCATGCATCAATTTGTAATAACTCAATCTACTATTAATTTTTTTAGAAAATTTATCAGTGAAGGAGACTTGGCCATCGATATTGGTGCAAATATTGGTGACACAACAGTTCCTATGTCTTTAGCTGCCGGTATTAATGGTATTACTTTGGGTTTTGATCCCAATCCATATGTATTCAAAATATTAAAAAAAAATGCTTCTCTAAATAAAGGAAAAAGCCATATCACTCCTATTCCTTTCGCCATCTCAACAACAGACGAAGAATTCTACTTTATCTCTTCAGAAGCTTCGTTTTCAAATGGAGGGATATCTCCAACCAAAGAAAGTACACATGGGAAGTTCGTTTATCCGCACAAGATAAAAGGAGTTAATCTATCAGAGTTCCTAGAAAAAAATTATAAACAATGGATTGACAAATTATCATTCATTAAAATTGATGCGGAAGGATATGACAAAGAAATCATTAAATCTATAGCCAATTTAATTATAAAAACCAAACCTGTAATTGTAGCAGAAAGTTTTGGAAATAATTCCAACGACGCGAAAATGGAGTTGTTTCAAGTGATTCAGCAACACAACTATGATATCTTCTACTTTGGAGATTTTGACATGAATACTGAAATTATCAAAATCAAAAAAAAAGAAGAAATGCTGAACTGGAAAGACACTATTAATATTTATGCAGTACCTATTAACCTGAGTTCGAAATGAAGAATTTAATTCACAGAAGTAAAGGAAATGTGGGGAATCAAATGGGAAGGAATAGCTCGCTATTTTGACACTTTAATGCCTCAAAAATTGTATATTGTTAGCTTTCCACATAGTACTTTACGAAATTTTTCATTTCCCTCATATATTCTTTCTTACCTGCAGCAGGCAGGAATTAACCCCCATCGTCCTCGTTTGAGCGCTAGCGGTAACGAGGATGTGGTGAGCCAAGCATTTGCAATGCGGTTTAGGAGCTACAAGCCATTCGATTTTCTCAAATATTTTTGATAAGTTCGAGTAATTCTTTATTAGTAATATTTTCTTGTACGGACTTGTTGTAGATAGAGAGCAGGTATACGGTATTGCCAAGTATTTTCACACAGGTAATAATCCGCTAGCGCTCGTTCAATGTCGTTAAGTTAAGGTTTTTTTGTTCATTCTCGGTAAGGTAGTTCATTTTCATACCATATAAATTTCGGTTTGTGAAGACACAAACCAATGAGCTTTGGGAATTTATATCCTTAACTTAACGACATTGAACTTACGCTAGTGAGTAGCGGGTTGTTAAAGGGTAGGGTTGTTAGTAAAAACACGAGCAATGCCTAAATATAATAAGCAGGCAAGGAAATAGACTGCAATAATTCATGCATCTAGTTCAAGTGTTTCTCTGCTCCAAGTGTTTAGCGTAAGCGGTCACTTGGAGCCTTTCTTTTATAGCATAGTCCAAGTCATCGCTACGCTAAAGACTTGAACTAT
>CAYRIF010000125.1:0-10358 GCA_964424205.1 uncultured Roseivirgaceae bacterium
TCCACAAAATCCTGCAAATAGGCATATTTGTCTGTCAGTTTTCCTGCCGCAGTAATAGTTGCTCGCAGAATCGTATCATCTTTGTCTTTACCAATCAGCTTAGGTAACACATTCTCTACCAACTCTTTACCAAAATCTTCCGAGGCATTTCTTGGCAACTCGCAAGGTAAATTATCCACTGCCATGACCGTTATATTTGCTTCATCTGAGAAATATTCTTCAACCTTATCATCACTTGGATTGTAATCATATATAGGATCCGCAATCGTGGCAGGTTGCTTGGTCGAAGGAATAGAGCCCTCAATATCGCAAGTAATATCTGCAATCACCTTAATCTCAAAATCAGGCTTCAAAATATCTTCTCTGTGAAACAAAACAGGTGCCTTAGGATTCCAATACGCTCCTGCTATTAATAAATCAGTTACCCTAGCATACTTGAGAAAATCGGGCACATAATGCTCTGGGGATTTGTAAAACTCCGCTCGATGAAATTCTTGCCCATCCTTGTGCTTGTTATAGTCTCTGCCATTCAATTGTGTATAAACAGGCTCATTAAAATACTCCGTGACAAACACTTCAGGATTTACCCGTCTAATGCCCATACCATTTAAAACCTCCATCGCTCCCTTTGAAACCCTACCGCCTCCTGTCACAGCAATCTTTATATTTGGGAGCTTCACCTTGGCGTATTCCTCTTGAAATTCCGCCATGTCAAAGCATTGGTTGGCTCTTTTCAGGTCAAATAAATTATAGCGTTTTCCATAGGTATAAATACCATTATACGCCCCCACAATTCCCGCGTACCTGCCGAAAGCTACTATTCTTTTTCCAGTAATATCGGTCAGGCATTCATAGTCTATCAAAGTAATATTCTTTTTTAATATCAACCTCAATAGTGCTTGATTGTATGCCTGTTTTTTGATTGTATGTGAAAAAAAGAAATATGTTTTCCCCTCCATCAAATCTTCCATCGGCACTTCTTTGACACCCATCAGCACATCACAATCCGTAACATCCTCCACTATCTCGATACCATATTCTCGATATTCATCATCACTAAAACACCTGATATCACTACTTTGGCAAACCACCTCTACGTTGTCATACGTTTTATTCAAATACTGCGCTTGCTCCGGAGAAATCGGCACTCTGTGATCCACAGGTACTTTCCCTTCTTTTATTAATGCTATTTTTATTTTAGACATATATCTTGGCTAATATTCCAAGTTCCAAATGTAAACTAATTTTAAAAAATCTCCAGTTAACTTCTCAAAAGTTTGAAACTTTTGAGAAGTTACAAATACTACTTCTGTCGCCTTTCTAAATATTCCACTACATCAATCAGTTTAAACCCTTTGGCTTGCAGCAATATCAAATAGTGAAATAGCAAATCTGCTGACTCGTTCAAAAACAGATCATCATGCTCATCTTTTGCCTCGATTACTACTTCGACTGCTTCTTCCCCCACTTTTTGCGCTATTTTATTAATCCCTTTTTCAAACAAAGAAGCTACATAAGATTTCTTGTTAGGATTATTTTTCCTGTCTTCAATGACGCTTTCTAAGGTTGATAAAAATCCAAAACTCTGCTGATTAGACTCTCCCCAGCAAGTATCTGTTCCCTTGTGACAAGTTGGCCCTTCAGGTTTCACCAAAACCAAAAACGTATCATCGTCACAGTCAATTTTTATATCTACTAGCCGTAAAAAATTACCACTCGTTTCTCCTTTTGTCCAAAGACGATTTTTACTCCTACTAAAAAATGTTACTTTTTTTGTATTCAATGTTGTCTTATACGCCTCTTCATTCATGTAGCCGAGCATCAATACATTGTTGGTTACTGCATCTTGCACTATCGCTGGCACCAAGCCATTTCCTTTTTTAAAATCAATCATAGTCTTACGCTAATATTTTGTTTTCTCAATTCTTTTTTCAAATCTGTGATATCAATTGCTTTAAAATGAAAAACGCTTGCCGCCAATGCCGCATCTGCATGTCCCAGTTTAAAAGTATCTGCAAAGTGTTGCATATTTCCCGCACCGCCTGAAGCTATAACAGGCAATTTTATCAGCGAAGAAATTTTAGCCAAAGCCTCATTGGCAAAACCATTTTTAGTACCATCATGATCCATCGACGTAAATAATATTTCTCCTGCACCCCTCTCCTCCACGGCTTGCACCCACTCAAATAAATCAATGTCAGTAGGCACTTTCCCACCGACCAAGTGCACTTTCCACTTGCCCTCAATTTGCTTTGCATCCACGGCAATCACAATACACTGACTGCCATATTTATTGGCAATGTCATTAATCAAACCAGGATTTTTTACCGCCGCCGAGTTAATAGAAACTTTATCAGCTCCGGCACGCAGCAAAACATGCACATCTTCTACTGTCGAAATACCACCGCCCACGGTAAAAGGAATATTTACCTTTCGGGCCACTCGTTCCACCAAATCTGCTAACGTTTTTCTTTTTTCATGCGTCGCTGAAATGTCTAAAAACACTAACTCATCTGCACCTCCTTTAGAGTAGATTTCTGCTAACGCTACAGGATCACCTGCATCACGTAGGTTTACAAAATTTACTCCTTTTACCGTTCTCCCATCCTTGATATCTAAACAAGGTACAATTCGTTTAGTCAACATATTTTTGTAATTCTTTCAGTGAAATTTTATTTTCATAAATCGCTTTGCCGATGATGACTCCTTCAACATTAATTTCTGCTAACTTATCCAGTTCATCGATAGCAGTTACACCGCCGCTTGCTATCAATTTAAGGTGTGGAAATTGCTGCAAAACTTTCTGATACAACTCAATAGAAGTACCTTGCAGTAATCCATCTTTGCTAATATCTGTACAAATCACATGTTCTATTCCTTTTTCTATATATGATTTCAGAAAATCAAAAAGTTTTAAATCGGTATTTTCCAACCATCCGCCAACTGCAATTTTTTCATCTTTCACATCTGCACCAAGTATAATTTTAGACGCCCCAAAATCATCGATCCAATTGCTAAAAAGCGACCTATTTTTTACCGCAATACTTCCTCCCGTAATTTGACTTGCCCCACAATCAAATGCCAGTTTAATCGCTTCATCCGTTTTAATTCCTCCCCCAAAATCAACTTTTAAATTGGTTTCATTACAAATTTTCTCTAACGTTTTCCAGTTGACAATTTTGTTAGATTTTGCCCCATCCAAATCCACTAAGTGTAAATATTTGATACCATTATCTTCAAATTCCTTGGCAACCGCTACTGGATCGGAATGGTATATATTTTTTTGACTATAGTCACCTTGTGTCAACCGCACACATTGTCCCTCTATAATATCAATCGCAGGTATAATTCTCATATCTATTTCTTTTTTATCGCTGATAATTTTTCTCTACATTTCTGCGATTATCTGCGTAATCTGCGGGAGTTATTTTGTGTTTCATATTTCCAAAAAATTCTGTAAAATCCGCTGACCAACCTCACCACTTTTTTCAGGATGAAACTGACAGGCATAGAAATTATCTTTCTGTACTGCGCCTGCAAAAGGAATTCCATAATCTGTCTTGGCAATGGTAAATACACTGTCTTCAATAAAAAAACTATGGACATAATACACAAATTCTTTCTCTGAAATTTCTTTGAACAACGCTCCTTTCAATGACACAATTTCGTTCCATCCAGTATGTGGAATTTTCATGTCATGCATAAATTTTTTCACCCCCAAAGGGAAAATACCTAAACAATCGGTATTCCCTTCATCGCTATGCCTGCACATCAACTGCATACCCAAACAAATTCCCAAAACTGGCTGCTTCAGGTTTGGAATCACTTTGTCCAATCCCTGTTTTTTAACCTCCTTCATGGCGCTACTTGCCTCTCCTACACCAGGGAAAATCACCTTGTCTGCACTAGCAATAATCGCCGCATCATTGCTCAATATTGCCGCTACTCCGAGTCGTTCCAAAGCAAATTTCACTGACTGCACGTTGCCAGCACCGTAGTCTATGATTACAATTTTTTGCATTATAACATCCCTTTTGTGGTGGGCAAAACTATTTTTTCAGCATCCCGTTTTATTGCCATTTTAATTGCCTTGGCAAATGCCTTGAAAATCGCTTCTATTTTATGGTGCTCATTGACCCCTGCTGCTTTGATGTTTAGATTACATTTAGCAGCATCAGAAAATGACTTGAAAAAGTGAAAAAACATTTCTGTAGGCATTTTTCCAATCATCTCTCTTTTAAATTCCGCCTCCCATTCAATCCAATTTCTTCCCCCAAAATCTATGGACACCTGTGCCAAGCAATCATCCATTGGCAAACAAAATCCATATCGTTCCATGCCCATTTTATCACCAATGGCAGTACTAAATGCGTCGCCCAATGCAATGGCAGTGTCTTCAACAGTGTGGTGCTCATCGACTTCTAAATCTCCCTCTACCTTGATTCCCAAATCAACCAATCCATGCTTGCTTATTTGCTCCAGCATATGGTCAAAAAAGGAAATTCCTGTAGAAATAATCGAATCACCGACACCATTCAAATTCAAAGCAACTGTAATATCCGTCTCTTTGGTTTTACGTTGCACCAATGCCTTTCGCTCTCCGAGTTTCAGGAATTCATAAATATCTTTCCAGCTTGGCGTTATCAATACTTGCGTCGTTTTATCAAACCCTTTTGAGTTCTTCTTCGCTATAAAAATTCCTTTGGTTCCAAGGTTTTTCGCCAGCTCCATGTCGGTTAGTCGATCACCAATTACCAATGAGCCCTTTAAATCATAATCGCCTTCCATGTATTTAGTCAGTAGGCCAGTCCTTGGTTTTCTAGTGGGCGCATTGTCTTCGGGAAAACTCCTGTCAATCAACACTTCCGAAAATTCAATGCCTTCATTTTTAAACGCCTCCATTATTTTATTTTGCGCAGGCCAAAAAGTATCTTCCGGAAAGGCATCCGTACCCAACCCATCCTGATTAGTAACCATCACCAATTTAAAATCCATTTCACGGACAATCTTCCCAAGGTAATAAAATACCTCAGGGTAAAATTCTAATTTTTCTAAACTATCCAGCTGATAGTCGACCGGCGGTTCTATGACCAATGTGCCGTCTCTGTCTATAAATAATACTTTCTTCATTTTTTACTTTTAAATAAAATAAACCATTAAGCCTTGAACAACCTTATATGCTTCTTATATTACTTATATGGTTAATATCAGTTAGTTCTAAACAATACCTTTTAAAAACAAACCATTAAAATTAAGGCTTCTCTTTTAGCCTTGAACAACCTTATATGCTTCTTATATTCCTTATATGGTTAAAAATCTTTCAACACTTTAATCAACACCTCATTCTGCGACGAAGTCCCAACCGTAATCCGTAAGCAATTCTTACAACCATATTCTTTAGTCCTATTCCTAACTACCACTCCTTTACTTGCCAAATACTGATACAACCCATTTGCATCAGCAACTTTCACCAACCAGAAGTTTGCATCGGATTCATAAATTTTCTCTACAAAACTAAACTTTTCCAACGCTACTTTCAATACTTCTTTCCCTTTCAAAATTTCGAGCAGTTCCTCTTCATATATTTCAGAACTCTTTAACACTTCCCAAGCTTTGCTTTGCGTCAGTTGGTTTACATTATAGGGCGGTTTTATTTTATTCAACACGCCAATAATAAATTCGGATGCGAAACACATCCCCAATCTAATTCCAGCCATTCCCCACGCCTTAGAAAGTGTCTGACAAACAATAAGATTCGGGAATTCATTCAACCTATCAGCCCAGCTTTCTTCTTTACAGAAATCAATATACGCCTCATCAATAACCACGATACAATTCAAGTCTTGCAGCAATTTCTCAACAGCTTTTTTACCCATCAAATTCCCTGTTGGGTTGTTTGGCGAACAGATAAAAACTAGTTTCGTTTTTTCATCTGCTGTAGCCTTTATTCCTTCAATATCCAAACTAAATTCCTCTGTTAAAACCACCTCCTTAACTGCCACATCATTCACTGCTGCTAACACCTTATACATGCCATACGTTGGTGGTACAATAATTATATTGTCTTCTTTTGGTTCACAGAATACTCTGAAAATCAAATCAAGTACTTCATCACTCCCATTTCCCAGTAACATATTAGAAGGCGCTATACCTTTAATTTCCGAGAGTTTCTCCTTCAATGCCTTTTGATATGGGTCAGGATAGCGATTTAACCCATCATCATACGGATTTTCATTGGCATCCAAATAAACATCCGCTTGCTGCTTGAATTCATCACGGGCTGAAGAATATGCCTGCATCCGTTTTACATTTTCTCTGACTAGATTTTCGATTCCCATTATTCCTTTCCTAAATTTTCCAAACGTAATGTCACCGCATTTTTATGTGCTTGCAGTCCTTCTGCTGCTGCCATTATTTCTATGGCTCCTCCAATATTTTTAATACCCTTCGTACTAATTTTCTGAAAGGTAATTTTTTTAGAAAATGAATCTAAATTCACACCACTGTATGATTTTGCAAAGCCATTAGTTGGTAGCGTATGATTTGTGCCAGAGGCATAATCCCCTGCACTTTCAGGGGTATAGTTTCCTATAAAAACGGAACCTGCGTTTACCAAATTCTCTAAATAAAAACCCTCCTCTTTAACTGCCAAAATAAAATGTTCTGGCGCATATTCATTGATCAAATCAATGGCTTTCTGCTTGTCTTCGATTAGTATCAGTTTTGAATTTCTGATGGCTTTTTCTGCAACATCTTTTCTTGGCAAAACACTTATCTGTTTTTCGACTTCCCGCTCTACTTGATACATCAACTTTTCATCATTTACAATACAAATCACCTGGCTATCTGCTCCGTGTTCTGCCTGCGACAATAAATCTGAGGCGACAAAAGCCGGGTTAGCGGTATCATCTGCCAACACCAATAACTCTGACGGACCTGCAGGCATATCGATGGCAATTCCCTCCAACATCGCTTGCTGTTTGGCGGCCGTTACATATTGATTGCCCGGTCCAAATATTTTATATACTTTCGGTACTGTTTCCGTACCAATGGTCATGGCACCAATGGCTTGAATGCCACCTATCTTATATATTTTGTCAATACCTATCAAGTTAGCGGTGTATAAAATTGCAGGATTAATTTTCCCTTCTTTATTAGGTGGTGTGCATAAAACAATTTCTTTGCACCCCGTTATTTTTGCAGGCACTGCCAACATCAATACGGTAGAAAACAAGGGGGCGGTGCCTCCTGGAATATAGATTCCAATTTTCTCAATCGGACGGGTTTCTTGCCAACATAAAACCCCTTGACTTGTTTCTATTACTTCTTTAGTAAGCTTTTGCGAAGCATGAAATTTTTCAATATTCTGTTTTGCCAAAGCAATTGCTTCTTTTAATTCCTCCGCTACTTTGTTGACTACTCCTGCTATCTCACCTTCGCTAACTTCCGTATTATCTAGCCTTACCCCATCAAAAATTTCTGTGTATTTAGCAACTGCTGCATCTCCATTTTGCTTTATCTCTTGAAAAATCTGTTGCACGCTTTTACTCAGGTCTTCGATGTCCTCAGCAGGTCTTTCACATAATGAAAGCCATTGTTTTTTATCTGGATTTATTATTTTCTTCATTTTCTTATCTCTGTGATGGTCTGTGAGGACACAGACCATGGGTTAGTGCTTATTATCGGCGTACATCAGCGTTATCTGCGGGATATATTTTACAATACCATTTTTTCAATCGGAACAATTAAAATCCCTTCAGCCCCTGCTGCTTTTAATTGGTCAATGACTTCCCAAAATTTCTCTTCATCAATCACAGAGTGTAACGAACTCCAACCCTCCACAGCCAATGGCAAAATTGTTGGGCTCTTCAACACAGGCAGCAAATTACTCACCTCTTCTATTTTATCATTGGGGACATTCATTAGGATGTACTTTGAGTTTTTTGCCCGCAGTACCGACTCCATTCTAAAGAGCAGCCGATCCAGTATTTCTTGTTTTTCTTTGCTCAAATTTTTGTTTTTGGCAAGGCATGCTTCCGACTTCAACATCACTTTTGCTTCTTTCAGCCCATTTTTAAAAAGCGTACTGCCAGAGCTCACCAAATCGCAAATCCCATCCGCCAACCCAATGTTTGGCGCAATCTCAACTGATCCTGCGATTACATGAATTTCAGCACTGACATTATGTTCAGATAGGAACGTTTTCAAAGTATTAGGATAAGAAGTGGCAATTTTCTTCCCTTCAAACCATGTCATACCGGTGAAATCTGCACCTTTAGGTATTGCCATTGACAAGCGACATTTTGCAAAACCTAGTTGTCTAATTATAGCAACCTCCTTCTCCTTTTCTATCAATACATTTTCTCCAATAATCGCTACATCTACGACCCCATCTTCTAAGTACTGTGGAATATCAGCGTTTCGAAGGTAAAGGACTTCCAGCGGAAAATTTTTGGCGCTCGCCTTTAATTGGTCTTTGCCGTTATCAATAGAAATGCCACAATCCTTGAGCAACTTTATAGAGTCCTGATTGAGGCGTCCTGATTTTTGAATTGCAATTTTTAATTTACTCATTATTTTTTAATGATTATGCCTGAGTAAATTGAACAAAAAATCCCGTCCAATTTACGCAGACGGGATTAATAATATTATTTATGAATTATACATAACATCACCACCTCGCCTGAGCGATCCTATGGGAATGATGATGTAAATTTCTAAAATTCATTGTTGTTTCTTTTTATTAGGACAAATGTATGCAAAAATTATTTATAATCAAGACTAACAGGTTTTTCTTGTACACCGAAGCTTTGACATAGGTGTAAAAACCTGTTGGTCTACTCATAAAATTTGTACCCCTTTTTCAATATTTCCACTATTATGTGCGTGAAACGTGACAGGTTTCATTTATTTTTGCTTCATGCGAATTGACATCATCACTTGCTTGCCTAAATTACTTGAAAGCCCTTTCAATGACTCCATTTTAAAACGCGCCCAGCAAAAAGGATTGGTAACCATTAATATTCAAGACTTACGAGAATTTGGTGTAGGAAAGCATCGTCAGATAGATGATTACGCCTTTGGCGGAGGAGCGGGCATGGTACTCATGGTTGAGCCAGTCATTAATTGTATCAACCATTTGAAAGAACAAAGAGTATATGATGACATCATTTATATGAGTCCAGATGGGGAACAATTTACACAGCGTCTCGCCAATGGGCTGTCATTAAAAAAGAACATCATACTATTGTGCGGTCATTACAAAGGTATCGATGAACGTATAAGAGAGCATTATATTACCAGAGAAATTAGCATTGGCGACTATGTGCTGTCCGGTGGCGAACTTGCTGCTGCGGTAGTATCCGATGCTATTATTAGGTTACTACCAGGTGTGCTTTCTGATGAGACCTCAGCGCTGACTGATTCTTTTCAGGATGGCCTGGTGGCACCACCAGTCTATACCCGTCCAGCAAACTATGAAGGAATGATAGTCCCAGAAATTCTTCTCTCAGGCAATGAAAAAAAAATTAATGATTGGCGCTTTGAAAAATCTGTGGAACGGACTCAACAGCGGCGGCCTGGTTTGTTAGAGGGTGAGAATTAACTTCATAAGAATTACTTACCCTTCATCAAGTAAAGAAATGTTTTCTTTCAAATGCTCAATTAAACTAAACTTTTCCATCGTTCTATTTATTGGGATTTGATAAACAGAGTAGTACTCGTTATTGCTGTTTCTCCTCTTTATTTTTTTTAGCCCCAATTCCTTAATTACCTTTTTCATATGAAAAATTTCAATCATTCTTAAAGAATTAGTGATAGGATTATCTGTATTAAGTTCCCTTTGGTATACCGCAATAACGATAGGTGTCTTTGTAAACTCATACATATTAAAATGCCTTACCAGATGTTCTTCATTAAAATCAAAGCAATTATATTCCTTGCCCTTTGGCGTATAAAATGTTCTACATTTAACATCCACCTCAATATTTTTAACATTCCTTATTAAAAAATCTCCCCTTTTTATTTGTAAATATTCCTCTTTAACATTGGTATATGCTTTAAATGAGTCAGAGTCCTGACTTAACTCTTCCAAAATATACTCTTCCTCCAATGCTTGTTTCTTGAATAGCTCTTGTGCTTTTATTCCAGCTCTATGCCAATCATGTGCAAAAGAGCTATATAATTTAGAATGTCCTAGAATCTCAGGATTCCAATCTTTCTCTCCTTGATAAACTATTGAGGTTTTACTTAAAGGGTAGTTAGCCAATTCATTTAACCTTTCTACATAATAATGTTCTATCCGGCTCTCTTCGTGTTTTAAAATTATATGATATCCCATATCTAGTAATAATTAAAGA
>CAYRIF010000126.1:0-5194 GCA_964424205.1 uncultured Roseivirgaceae bacterium
TTATTAGCAAACTTTCGGATGCTGATTCAGAAAATGCAGAAACACTAGGGTGGTTAGAATTTGCAAAGGATGGTGAGTACATTTCTGAAACTGTTAAAAGTGACTTGGAACAGAAGAATAGTGAAATCGGGAGGTTATTAAACTACATGATGAACAACCCCGATAAGTTCAAGTAACTAAGTACTGCTCACTGAAGACTGAAAACTAAGTCAACATCCCACCATTGACATGAATCACCTGCCCAGTGATATAGGTTGATAAATCTGAAGCTAAAAACAAAGTACAATTAGCCACATCTTCTGGCGTGCCACCTCTTTTCATTGGGATGCTATCCCTCCATGCTTCTAAGGTTTTCTCCGCTAGATTTTCCGTCATTTTGGTTTCTATAAATCCTGGAGCTATGACATTTGACCTGATATTTCTTGAAGCAAGTTCTAGTGCCATGGATTTGCTGAAGCCAATAATTCCTGCTTTGGAGGCAGCATAATTGGACTGTCCAGCATGACCAGCCACACCTACTATAGATGACATATTAATAATCGACCCACTTCTTTGCTTCATAAAAGTACGGGTGGCAGCTTTTACAGTGTTAAATACTGATTTTAGATTTATATTGATAACCTCATCCCATGCTTCTTCTGACATTCTCATCAATAAATTATCTTTGGTGATGCCAGCATTGTTTACCAAGACATCCAAAGTCCCAAATTCGGCTACTACATCGGCAATTAGTTTTTCTGCTGACACAAAATCAGCGGCGTCTGATTTGTAACCTTTTGCTTTGATGCCTGATTTTTGTAATTCTTGCTCTAACGCATTGGCACTTTCTTCGCTAGAGAGGTAAGTAAAAGCAATGTTTGCGCCATGTTCGGCAAATTTTCTCGCTATTCCTTTTCCTATTCCTTTTGACGCTCCTGTGATTAATGCAATTTTCCCTTCAAGTAATTTCATGTAGTGTTCGTTTTGGTTTTTTCTCAAAAATATACTTTCATTTTAATAAATGTAACATTATCGTATAAAATTGGTTGATAAAGTTAAAGAATCGTGTTAATATGCATAATATTTCTTTTTTTAGAAGAAATCACGCAAAGCTACGTTACCTACTTATAGCAATATATTAAAGGGCAAGATTGAAAATGTCGAAAGACCAAAAAAATCCAAATATTAGAACCAAAGTAATGTTAGGCTTTAGCCTAGTGATGTTTGGGGTACTCTTTGTTGGCGTTACAGCATATAAAAATTTTACAAAACTTGTTGATTCAGTTCAGGTACTTTCAGAACCAAATAACAAAGTGCTATTGCTTAATAATGTATTGCATGATATTTCAGAGGCTGAGATTTCTTTGCGGCAATATATTTTGGTTCCTAAAACGGTTACGATACAATCTTATGTAAACCACTCCAAAAGGGTAATAGCAGGCATTGATTCCATCAAAGATATTGCTTCTCAAAATCCGAATCAATTAGTCAAACTTGACACGTTGACAATATTACTTCAGGAAAAACTAACAAGTGGTTACGATTTCTTAAAGATATATTCAAAAAAAAGAGGAGTGAATTACTATTCGAAGGCTTTGGCAGAGATTTCGGTAAAGAAAATAGCTGCCAATGTGGATAATAGTGTGGCTAGGAACGACAATACGAAAGAGTTAAATGAGGCACTGCAAAAAATCGATTCTATTACTAATGCAAAGGCGAAAAAAGTGAAGAAGGGATTTTTAAGGTCAAAGAAAAAGAAAAGGGAAGATTCAATACGCATAGCGCATGACGTGCAAGTTGCAAGGGCTGAGGTTGAGAAAGTAGTGCAGGATTTGAAAAATACTGACAAAGCAGGTGTCGTGAAACAAACAGTGGTGAGCGATACGGTGGTGCGTAGTGTTTTGTCAAAGATTCAAGCAGAATCTAAAAGAAGCCAAAATTTGCTCACACAACAGGAGCTGAAATTGATTAAAAAGAATGGAATGGTCTTGGATCAGTTTAAATCGCTGGTCAATGAGATAGTAGCAGACGAGGAAGTGGCTAGGGCTGAAAAAATTAAAAACGCCAATGATACTGCCAATAGGGCAATATGGATAATTGTGTTGACCGGAATTATTGGAACCTTTAGTAGTGTGCTATTCGGTCTACTTATCTTAAATGATTTAAAAAGGAGGAATAATTATAGAAATCTGTTAATAAGTGCCAGAGAAACGGCCGAAAATAACGCTAAAAACCAAGAGGAATTCCTAGCAAATATGAGTCATGAAATCAGGACGCCGCTGAATGCAATTCTAGGTTTTTCAGAGCAATTGGACAAAACCTCACTTGATGATGATCAATACGACTATTTGAAAGCTGTAAAAGGCTCATCGACCCATTTATTAGCAACGGTTAATGATATTTTAGATTTCTCAAAAATACAAGCCAATAAATTGGCCATTGAAAAAATCCCTTTTCACTTTGATAAATTGTTGGAGGAAGTATACGCTACCTTAAAGTTAAAAGCGGCAGAAAAGAATATAGAATTAAGATATTCGGTGGATAAAGACTTAGTACACGCACTCATGGGAGATCCTTTTAGGATTAAGCAAGTCTTAATTAACCTAGTCAATAATGCTATTAAGTTTACAAACAAAGGTTACGTCGCTGTGGAGGCAAAAAGGATTAAAGATTTTAAGAATGAAACCATTTTGGATATTCAAGTAAAGGATACTGGTATAGGGGTTTCTGCTGACAAACTGGAGAAAATTTTTAAAGGGTTTTCGCAATCTGATAATAGCACAACGCGTAAGTATGGTGGCACGGGACTTGGATTAACGATCAGTAAAAAATTGTCAGAGCTGATGGGAGGAAAGCTTGATGTAAAAAGTACAGAGCATGTAGGATCAACATTTACGTTAACATTAAGTTTGAAAAAAGCAAATGAAAATACGGTGAAGAACAAAGAAGATGTGGCGGAAATAGATTTAAAAGTTTTTTCCAACAAACGCTTTTTAGTGATTGACGACGATCCGCTTAACTTAAAACTAATTAAGCTAATTTTTGACAGATGGCTGGTAAGTGCTGATTACCTGACCAATTCTAAAGTATCAACGAAATATATTGATGAAAATACCTATGATATTATTTTGACAGATATTCAGATGCCTGAATTTAGTGGATTAGACATTGCCGCATATGTAAAGTCGCATGAAAACTTATTAAAGTCTAGAACGCCAGTGGTCGCATTTACTGCCAATGTGATGAAAGATGATTTGGATAGGTATCTTAAATTGGGGATTTCTGATTATCTCTTAAAGCCTTTTAAGGAAATTCACCTATATAACAAGCTGATTAAAGTACTTAAAATAGACAAGAAGAAAATAACCATTACGGAAAAGATAAAATCAAAAATTTCGGAAATAAACGCACCCAAAGACAAACTATTTTCATTGGAAGAGATTAAAAAGTTCACGGACAACAATGATGAGGTTTTGTTAGAAATTTTGAACTCATTTGTTAAAAGTACGGAGACTTCTTTGAAAGAACTGAAGGTAGCCGGTGCTATGAATAACAGGGAAAGCATCAAGGGAATAGCCCATAAAATGCTCCCACTCCATCAGCACTTGAAAATGGAATTGGTACTACCGCAACTAAAAAAACTCGAACCTATGGACGCGGCACTAAGTGAGGAAGAGATTGCTAGGTTGCTTCAATTGTTATTGGAAAATTCTAATAGAAATATTGAAGCTATCAAAGATGAGATTAAGACCTTGAAAAAGAGGATGGCAATACATGAGGTTAGCTAGCAGTAGATCAAACTACGCCTCAATCCCAAACTGACGAATTTTATTATAAAGCGTTTTACGATCGATGTTTAGGATTCTGGCTGCTTTGGATTTATTATATTTAACTTGTTCCAAAGTTTTCATTATCATTTCCTTTTCTTTCATCTCGGTAATCTCTCTAAGTGCTTTTCCTTCGTAATCCCCATCATCAAAAAAAGCATCCTCCTCTTTGGGAAACCTAATGGCTTCAGGTAGGTTGTCAGCGGTTAATATGGCACTGTGCTCCAGTAAAACAGCCCTTTTAATTACATTTTTGAGTTCTCTGATATTGCCTGGCCATGAATATTTTTTGAATTTTTTGATAACATCCTTGTCTATCTCCAGGACCGTTTTCCCAAGTTCCTTACAGGATGCTTCAAGGAAGTGATTGGCAAATACCTCCAAATCTTCTTGTCTTTTTCTTAATGGCGGAATATTGAGTTGAAATTCATTAATTCTATGATAAAGATCCTCTCTGAAATCACCTGCAGCAATCGCTTTAGTCAAGTCTTCGTTGGTTGCAGTAATTAACCGTACATCAATGTTTATATCGACATTTCCTCCTACTTTTCTTACTTTCTGTTCTTGCGTCGCTCTTAAAATCTTGACTTGAATTTCATAAGAAAGATTGCCTATTTCATCTAAAAACAAGGTACCGCCATTGGCAAGTTCAAATTGTCCTTTTTTATCAGTAGCTGCTCCTGTAAATGATCCTTTTACATGCCCGAAAAGCTCACTTGCCGCTAATTCATCCGATAGTGCGCCACAATCTATGGCTACAAAAGGCTTGTCGTTTCGCTTACTTTTGTCATGGATAAGCCTCGAAATATATTCTTTGCCAGTACCACTATCGCCTTGTATGAGAATTGACATATTAGTAGGCCCTACCAAATCTATATGTTCAATAATTCTTTCGAAGGCAGTGCTTTTCCCACTTACAAATTCAAATTTTGCTTTTTTACTTCTAGCACCTCCTGCAATGGCTTTTTCTTGAGCAGATGCTAAGGCATTCTTAATCGTAATTAGCACCTCATCAGGATTGATAGGTTTAGTGACATATTCAAAGGCACCCATCTTAATGGCATTTACTGCTGTGCGGATATTAGCATAGCTAGTCATTAATATTACAGGCGTCTGTGGTGTAATGTTCTTAATCTTTTTCAAAAGTTCCAACCCATCAATATCTGGCAGCCTAAAATCTGAAAGTACTACATCAAAGGACTCGTCTAAAATTGCCCTGATGCTTTGTTTTGCATCATAAACTTCTTTAACATCATATCCGTTTTTAGTCAAAAAGGACTTTAACATGATGCAAAACGTAGGGTCATCGTCAATTATCAGTATTTTGGTCATATAACCGTTAATTCTAAGGGTTTGGTTTTAAAATATAAATCTACTACAAAAGTTTA
>CAYRIF010000126.1:5204-8348 GCA_964424205.1 uncultured Roseivirgaceae bacterium
TCAAAACGTATGGTCTTCGTCAATTATCCTTATTTTATCCATATAACCGTTAATTATTGGGTTGGTTTTAAAAATATAAATCTACTACAAAAGTTTAATAAAAAAGAACCCCCCATATGAATGGAGGGTTCTTGATGTTTTGGTTGATTATGGATATAATTTATTGGTTTCAATCATTTGCGCCAGAGGCGAAGACTATTTGCTCAACTTCACAATCATTAAAAATTTAGAGACTTTTATAAACCCTTTCAATCCTTGAAAGAAAGGGTTTATAAAATTAAAGTCCCAACTTTAAATCACTACTACTACTTTTATACTGCAATCACCCTACTACAAATGATTACAATATTTAAATCAATTAGTCTTTTCTAATTGTTTATCCCTATCAGAAAAACTGTGCCATAAAACATGGTAACTTGTTAAGTACTGATTATCAGATACTTATAAATTTTTTAAAATAAGTATTGGAGATTTACGGTGATATTTTTGCACTTTTGAGCAGCAAAGTGGGGAATAATTCTACACCATAAATATTATTCAAATATGCTGATTGATCAATGAATAATTTACTAGACGTTTTTAATTTTGTTATGTTTTCATGCAGACAGTAAACTACAAATAGTATAAATTTGCAGCAATAAAAATTGATAACTTTTAAAGGAAAAAACATGTCTGCAAAATATGATCTTATCGTGATAGGAAGTGGCCCTGGGGGCTATGTTGCTGCTATTAGAGCATCTCAATTGGGAATGAAAGTTGGAGTAGTTGAAAAATCAGAGTTAGGAGGTATTTGTTTGAATTGGGGGTGTATTCCTACCAAGGCACTATTGAAAAGTGCACAGGTATATGATTATATAAACCATGCCAAGGATTATGGTATTTCTGTAAAAGGAGCAGCGATTAGTTTCACAGAGGTAGTGAAGCGAAGCAGGGATGTGGCAGGAGGGATGAGCAAAGGGATTCAGTTTCTTTTAAAGAAAAATAAAATTGACCACCTCGTAGGTTTTGGAAAAGTACAACCAAACAAAAAAGTGGAGGTTACGGATGCAAAAGGAAAGGTTATAACCTACACCGCGCCAAATATTATTATTGCGACAGGTGGTCGCTCAAGAGAATTACCAGCATTGCCGATAGATGGAAAGAAAATCATTGGCTATCGAGAAGCATTGGTGCTGAAGAAACAACCTAAATCAATGATTATTGTTGGTTCAGGAGCGATAGGCGTGGAGTTTGCGTATTTTTATAATGCGATAGGTACTGACGTGACGATTGTTGAGTTTATGCCAAATATTGTTCCTGTTGAAGATATAGAGGTCTCTAAACAGCTGGAAAGAAACTTTAAAAAGGCAGGCATTAAAATCATGACTAAGTCGGAAGTAACTGCTGTAGATACCAAAGGAGCAAAATGTAAAGTAACTGTCAAAACCCCGAAAGGAGAAGAGAAACTACAAGCAGAAATTGTACTTTCTGCGGTAGGGGTGACTACTAATATTGAAGGAATAGGATTAGAAGATGTAGGAATCGCCACTGATAAAGGAAAAGTGATTGTCAATGATTATTACCAGACGAATATGCCAGGAATATACGCCATTGGTGACATAGTGCATGGACAGGCACTGGCACATGTGGCTTCTGCAGAAGGTATTATTTGTGTGGAAAAAATGGCAGGACAAACGCCAGAGCCAATGGACTACAATAATATTCCAGGATGTACTTACTGTCAGCCTGAGATTGCTTCAGTGGGTTATACAGAGAAAGCTGCCAAAGAAGCAGGGTATGATATTAAGGTAGGGAAGTTTCCTTTTGCTGCTTCGGGAAAAGCGAGCGCAGCAGGTGTGAAAGATGGTTTTGTAAAAGTGATTTATGACGCAAAATACGGTGAATGGTTAGGCGCACACATGATAGGAGCAAATGTTACCGAGATGATTGCAGAGGTAGTGGTTGCTAGGAAATTAGAAACTACCGCACACGAAATTATCAAAACGGTTCACCCGCATCCTACCATGTCGGAAGCGGTGATGGAAGCAACTGCTGCTGCATATGATGAAGTGATTCATTTGTAGATTTTTAGAAAACTAATACGCACAACACACGCTCAGAGTCTCCGCAACTTGCTCAGAGTCTCCTGCAAGGGACTCTGAGCACCTCAATTACTAAGGCTTTAAATCAGACTTGCCACAGTAAACAGGGATTTTAACTATTTTATTATATATTACAACGACAATTAACTTCGAGATTTATATAATATGGCAGCTACAAAAAAAACATGCTCACTATTAATAATAGTAGTACTATTTTTTTCAACCAAAAGCATCGCACAAAATCATACACTACCCTTATGGTCGGTGATCCCTAATTATTATGAATCTGATGAAAAGGAAAATCAGAAAGAAGGAGATATGCTGTGGGTAACTAATGTGCAAGAACCGAATATCTCGGTTTACCTGCCTGCTAAGAAACAGGCAACAGGACAGGCAGTAGTGATTTGTCCGGGGGGTGGATATTATGGATTGGCATACGATTGGGAGGGAGATGATATTGCTCGTTGGTATAATTCCAAAGGGATTGCAGGCATTGTGCTCAAGTATAGATTACCTATTTCAAAATCAGTAATCAACAAGCAAGAAGTACCACTACAAGATGCGCAACGCGCCATGCGACTTGTCCGTCATCATGCTGATGAATGGAACATTGACAAACATCGAATTGGGGTGATGGGTTTCTCTGCAGGAGGACATTTGGCGTCTACGCTGGGTACGCATTTCGATGATGAGACAAAACTTGCAAACAAAGACTCCATAGATTTATTAAGTGCACGTCCGGATTTTATGGTATTGATTTACCCAGTGATTTCAATGCAAGAAAACATTACGCATAAAGGCTCTAAATTTGCGCTTTTAGGAGAAAATCCTAGCAAGGAATTAGTGGACTATTATTCCAACGAATTACAAATTACGAAGGATACTCCTCCTACTTTTTTACTACATGCGACTGATGATAAATCTGTGCCTTTGAAAATTCCCTATTATTCTATCAAGGGCTGAAAGAAAAAAATATTCCAAACTGTGAAATGCACATTTACCCAGAAGGTGGACATGGCTTTTCATTGGCGATTGGGCAAGGACGTTTGCAAGGTTGGACAGA
>CAYRIF010000126.1:8448-10354 GCA_964424205.1 uncultured Roseivirgaceae bacterium
AAATATTTGTCATTTCGACTTTTCGGAGAAATCTAAAGTGTGCAGTAAGTATTTTTCCCTATAGATTTCTACTATTGTTAGAAACGAAAAGTATATAAAAAAACCTATATTTTATGCTGAATACAACCTACTCCCCCTTCAAATACTTATCCAAATAATCCTGATACTGCGTATATAAAAGTACAAAACTAGGGCCGCTATACGCCACGCCGTGGGCACCTGGCGGGTAGATTCTCAAGTCCACATCTTTGCCATTATCAATGAGTGCAGTGACCAACTGAAAAGTATTTTTTACATGTACATTTTCATCCATTGTCGAGTGGACAAGGAGCATTTTTCCTTCCAGATTACCAGCGCTTGTGGTGGAGGCGCTTTTAAGGTAACCTTCTTCGTTTTCATCTTCTAGTCCCATGTAGCGCTCGGCATATATACTATCATACAGTCGCCAGTCGGTGACCGGCGCACCAACAATTGCTACCTTGAACACATCAGGATGATTGAGCATGGTATAACTAGACATATAACCACCATAACTGTGTCCTCTTATTGCCATGCGGTCACCATCTACCCAAGATTTTTTGGCTAGATAATTTACTGTTTCCACAAAGTCATGCGCCTCCCAGTGACCAAGATTTTTATAAACAACTTTTTCAAATTTACTACCATACCCACCGCTGCCACGGTTATTGACGCTGGCAATCACATATCCTTCCTGTGCCAAAAACTGCTCCCAAGTACTCGTGCCAAATTGGTTGTAAACCGACTGCGCACCTGGTCCTCCATAAATATTGAGTAACAGCGGATAGCTTTTATTAGGGTCAAAATTGAAAGGTTTAACTACGTAAATATCTAGTTTTTGACCGTCGGTGGTGGTGAATTGCATTAATTCTCGTGGTGCATAAGCATGGGATGCTACAAACTCACCAACAGCTTTGTTCTCTTCAAATTTCTTAATCAACTTTCCTTTGGTACTGCAAAGTTCTACTTGCTTAGGGGTGCTTATATTTGAGTAACTGTCAATAAAATATTTGCTGTTAGGCGATAAATTAAGGTTGTGCCGCCCTGCTTCTTTGGTGATTTTTTTCTTGCCACTGCCATCAAATTTAATGCTGTATAAATGCCTGTCTAAGGGAGAATTCTCGGTAGAAGTATAATAGATTATTCTGCTTTTGGAATCCACATTTTCAACACGAACTACTTCCCAGTCACCCTTGGTTACTTGTGTCAAAAGTTTGCCGCTATAATCATATCTATAGATATGACTCCATCCATTGCGGTCAGAAATCCAAAAGAACTCACTGACATCTTTAGGAAAAAAGAAAAAGTGATTGATGCCTGCAAAAAAATCAAACACATCTACCCAAGCGTCCGATTTTTCTTCCATGATCTTTTTTCCTTCCCCAGTTTTGGTATCATGCATGGTCAATGTCAGGTGGTTTTGTTTTCTATTGAGGTGTACAATTGCTAATTTATTAGCTTGGGCTGTCCAGTAGATACGTGGAATATAACCACCGTCTAAGTCAACAGCCATCCATTTTTTGGTTTTATTGGCAATGTTGAGCACCCCAATTCTAACGATAGGGTTTGTATCGCCCACTTCAGGATATTTTAATTTTACATATTCTTTTTGCTCGTTTGAGTAATCAGTCATCTGAAAGATTGGCACCTGTTTTTCATCGGTCTGCCAGAAAGCAATATTTTTGCTGTCAGGCGACCAATCCCAAGCTTGGGCAAGTCCAAATTCCTCTTCGTATGCCCATCCGTACCTGCCATTGTAGAAAAATTCACTGGCATCATCGGTAAGCTGAGTTTCTTTTTTGGAAGCAAAATCATAGACAAACATGTTATCGTCACGCTCATAACCAATCATTTTTCCATTCGGAGAGAGTTCAGCTGTTTGTGCGTC
>CAYRIF010000127.1:0-10267 GCA_964424205.1 uncultured Roseivirgaceae bacterium
GTATTTCGCTATTTTTCCTTGGTATTTTAAAAATACGGTGAATAATGCGGGTTAACACACTGTTTGAGTTTGATGAAAATTATACGGCGCCTATTCATGGTTTTGATGGAGTGGTTGACTATTATACAAAATGCAGTGCAATAAATAATTTAGAAGAAATCACGATTCCTACCCTTATTGTTAACGCTAAAAATGACCCGTTTCTTCCTCAGGAATGCTACCCTACTCGTTTATTGAAAAGTCATAAAAATGTATTTTTGGAAATTCCTGCGGATGGTGGGCACGTGGGATTTAGCAATTCGAATGATATTTATTGGTCTGAAAAACATGCAGTGGAGTTTGCGCAGCGAAGAGAATAGGCTTACACCGTTTTTCTTAACGTTTTTACTTCAATTTCTTTTCCATATCCGAGTCTAAATAACAGCACATCAAATGCACCATCATTTGAATTAAACATGGCATCGTAGACTGGCCAAATTTTTTCTAATCTTTTTTGATGCTTAGCACTAAAATTATTCTTTTCTCCCATATTCCATCGCATTTTAAAAAATGGCAGGGCAGCCATTGGTTGAAATGATATTCCTAACATATTCGCAGTCAGCCATACTCTTTCTAATCCGATACCACTTTCAATAAATTGTTCTTTGCTATTGCTTTTTTTATACTTTAGCATTCCAATGGCCGAGGCTTGTAGCGCACCTTTTTTGGATTCGTTTGCTATTACTTTTGATATGCCTAGTTTATTCATTGTTTTCATCACATTCCAGGAACGGGTGATTTTTAAGAAAAATTCCCCTTGTAAGCCTATTTCCAGATTTTTGATAGGTAACCCATCTTTAGTTTTAAACGCCTCTTCATCAGTGAAACGTAGCATAGATATTAGGTGCTCATGTATGTCTTTTCTTTCAGTTCTAATTATATCCGCTTGATACACCAGTTGTGCTATTTTACTGATTTTAGTTTTGTCAGTAAACAATAGAAGACTTGCATTGTCAATTGTTTTTAACGAGTCTTTTAGAATTGTGCATTGCTCTTTTGAAATAATCGTACCATTATATTTAGAGCGATTGGTGTGTCTTTTCCAAATAGATTTATGTAATATATCTTCTTTTACATGGTTATATTTGAATGCAAGGACTGCCAATACGTTGTGATTGTCTGTGAAGGGAAAGTATTGAACCGAAGTTTCTAAACCAAATGCAGTTGCTGAAATTCGGATATTTTCAATAACTGCACCACATGCCATGTTAGAGGCTATTTGATTATAATTGAAAAAAGAGTTGTCTGCAAGCGGGTCTAGTTCAATCAGGATGGTGCTATCTTTTGTTTTTATATTCCATGGCTGCGCATTGTCACCCGATGGTGCTTGGATTCCACAATTCATCAGATAGGTTAGTACCTCTTGTGAAATACGATTTTCATTTATTGATTTTTTGTGAGGTGCTATTGGCGTTTTATTTAATGCCATATCTTAAACTAGGTTGTTGATTCAAAAATAGTAGTCAATTCTTGAACTACGGATAAACCGAAATTTGGTGAGTGAACAAATTTACAAATCTATATTTGCTACGGTTCTTTGATTATTGTACAATGTGGTGAGTGAGACGAATATGGTGCATATAAAAGATGTATGTGGCGAATATGCTATATAAGTGGTGAATGAAGGATGAAATATTGATGCAAGTAATCGTAGTATTCAGTAATCGTATGAAATAGTAAACGAAGCAGATTCCCAGATTACATGATTTTATAAAAAAAGTAGTATAAAAAATCCAAATTTTTGAAAATGAATGCGCTTAAAGTATTACATAGTTAATTATCAGGAAGTTAACGGTTTGGTTAGATGGAATTATTCCTATAATCAGCTTGGTGTATATGCGATTTCGGTAGCGATTGGGAGAAAATCGAAGATATATGGGTAGGTTCGCGGGTTTAGTAGCCAGCCGGTCAGGCAAACTGGATGCGTCAAGCTCATTACAAGCCCCTCAAATTTTTGCTATGTGATTTTCAGCCAAGTAAAATGTAATTGTTTGATAATAAGTGAGTTATAATATATTTTGTTGAATGGGTGAGTAATTTGAGTTAATCCGTTTCGGTTGCTGTTTTAACCAAAGGCATTAGTTAATGCCCCTGCTATCAGGCAATTGCTATGGAATAATAAAATGCTTATCCTAGATTTGGCAGACACTTGCAACCCTCTTAGCGTTTTTAGCAGATCCTAAGTAGAATATGAAATGGGAAGTTTATTAATTTGATTGATTACCTCCACTCTTCGGCTTCTAGAGACTGGTATACCTACACTATTTCCTTTTTGGTAAATTTTGCTGGTGTTAGAATACCCCTCAATTTTTTCTAGGTTAAAAAGATTTACAATGTAGGATCGATGAGAGCGCACAAAATAGTTAGAATTTAATTGCTGGCTTAAGGTACTCAAAGGAATTCTCAAAAGTTTTTTTTGTATTTTTAGCTCATTTTTAAAGTACACTTCCGCGTAATTGTCTAAAGATTTAATATAAAGAATATCCTTTAGGAAGAGTTTAATTTTTTCATTACCCGCATTGGAAGAAATTTCAATCAATTGATTAGCATGATTGAAATTTTGATAACCAATTTTGGTCATTCTATTTATGGCCAAAAGCAGAAGAATACAGAAAGGAAAAACACTAATACTAACTACCAGACCAATTGCACCCCCTATCGTGCGAAATGGGATGTTACCAAATAACAAGGTAACAGTTCTATGTCCTAACGCCGCACATACAATTAATGCAATAATCCATATAGCTTCTCGAAAAATAGTCCTGTTTTTATCTTTAAAGTAGCCATTAAAACCCTTCGGAATTACGAAATAAAAAATAGAAAGTATTAAAGTACTCCAGAGTGACTGCGATAATACCAGAAAAAGCCTATTCATTTTTGGCACATTATTAAAGTCGAAGGGAGTATAAAAATAGATGAAAGTAATGCTAAAAACTTGAAAAAAAAGGATTACAATGATTTTGCGAATAGTGGTATATTCCCACATTAAAAATGGCTGCGCAAGAAATTTTTTTATCTTGTTCATGAACTTAGGAAATTAATCCAACGATGCGCAAAATAATTGCTTTTTCACCGAAAATGCTAATTTACCATCAATTAAGTAAGTGTCATTTCAGCAAAGCTGAGATATTTTTTCTGGGAGAAGGATGTTTCACCAGGTCGGCATAACCTATTCGTAGTAGGAAAACCAGTTTCTTATGGTCTTGGTATATATGAAAGAATTGATCTAAATCCTACTTACAATTTAGAATGATATTTTTTCCTAGCATTAAATATTTCAGGATTTTCTGCCAAAACTTCGAATAAAAAAATGCCACTTAAAACTGGCATTGATGTAATTTTTTCTTTTGCTAAGCTATTCATGAGGTATTGAATGGTTGTGCCGGTTTTGACCAGACTTTCATAGCTGCGATTATTTATGCTAAAGGTTACCAAAGTACCTGTTTTTATAAATTTTTCTTTTGTTTTTAGTTTATGTCGTTAATATTCCCGTGAGTCGCAGAAAGTAATGCCAGTATTTATTGGTTTTGCATTTTTGGAGCATTTTGATTGTATAATCAGACATGGATAGGTTTTGCGCGTTTAATAGGTCTTTATGGAATAGGCAAAAGAAAGTTTGTTAAGCTGACTTAAAACCTCACCCTTCCTACTTTTGGAAACTGAAAGTATTGCATCACTTCCTTTTTGGTAAATGTTACCGGTATGGGTACTTTTCTTAAAAGTCATAATATTATAAAGGTTGACAACATATGACCTGTGTGACTGGACAAAATATTCGGAGTTTAATTGTGTACTTAGCAATGCCCCCTAAAGGAATGCTCAGTAGCTTATTATTGATGTTATTATTATCTTTAAAATAAATTTGCGAATAATTATCCATTGATTTAATGTTATCTTTCATTAATAGCTTGATTTTATCACTCCCCACATTAGCATTCATTTCTATTAACCCGTATTATTTATGTGATTAGCTTGGTGTATATGTGATCCCGATATCCATCGGGAAAAAACCGAAGATATATGAGTATATTTCGAGGATTTTGCAACCTGCCTACCGGCAGGCAGGCGAAGCAGATGCGCCAAGATAATTGCAAGTTCCCCAAATTTGGGCTATTTTATTTTTAGCAAAATGCAGGATAATAAGCTGATAGTAAGTGGGTTACAATTGTACTTTGTTAAAACGGTGAATAATGCGGGTTAATTGATTGGGAACATCCAAAATATGTTTTTGGCGTTCTTTAGTTGTTCTTTTAATGGCAAGTGGTAACAAAACAAAAATAGGAAAAATACCAATCCCTACAGTAAGTCCCAAAGCTGATGAATATGAGGTGTATGGTAAGCCTTCTAGAGAATTATTAATTATTTTGTTACCTTCTGCAATGATGAGTATCAAAGCTAGCACCCAAATAATCTCCCTGCCAATGGTTCTGTTTTCATCCTTAAAAAATGATTTGAACCCATAAGGGAGTATGCAGTAAAATGTAGAGATATCAATAATATTCATTGAGGCATGCATGGATACAAGTATTATATTTTTTTTTGGGATAAAAGAGTATAACCAAAAGGTTTATATAAATAAATACTGCGCAAAAAGTATAGAGATTACTTTATGCTGTATTCCCACATTAAAAAGGGTTGGGAAAGAAACTGTTTAATGTGGTTCATTTAATATACTGACAAAATAAGACAGATTTGTTTTGGTTATTTCTTTGGTGAAATTAATAAATTTTTTGGACACCTTACAATCACTAAAACCTATAATGAGTCAGGTAATAATTATTGATTTTCTGTAGAATTTTCCCTATAAACCATGCCTAGTGGGATTCGTTTTGACCTGACAGGGTCATGTTTTGGATAACCAACCCGCAGTAGCATCAATAATTTTTCACTTCCTTTTAGCGTGAAGGTATTTTTGGAATCCTTTGAAATGGCATCCGCCAATTCCTTGAGGTGTGGAGGAATTTTTCCTGATTTTCTTCTCTCTAGTTGGTCTGTGATGACAAAGTAGGGTTGCACGGCAATGCCTAATGTATTGAGTTTAACCCATATACGTTCCATCAATGCGCCAGCTTGTAGCCCATTTTCAAAGCCTTCTTCACCGATAATGGCAATAAGCGCTGGGGCATTTGCTACTGGTACTTGTTCTTGATGCGCCATTAAATTATAAGCGCCTAGCCTGTTTAGGAACTTCATATTCTTCCATGGTCTAATAAACTTCATAAATAAGCCGCCTCCTGGTGGCAGATTAACGGTCTTGATATCTAACCCGCTTCCTTTGTCAACATCAAACGGATTAAAATGCATATGTGTCATCAGCCAATCATGCACTTCTTCTGTTTGGAAACGAATTTTAGAGCTATCTTTTACTAATTTAGCAACTTTCTTAATGCTGGATTTCTCTCTAATTGCCAAAATACGAGTACTTCCCTCTTCTTCATTTTCTAAAGTTGCTAATATATCGTCAGGTAATAACTTTTTTTTAAAGGGGAATCTATTGGTGTGACGCCTAAACAATTCATGTTCATGATTAACTTTTGTGAGTTCTGAAGCATTGAGAATTCTCCCCTCAGCATAAGTGTAATTATTTGTATGGGTTGGATGCAGCACCCATTCTATTTGTACACCAATTGACTTAGCTGCCTGATCCATATTTTCTACAACTGACCCAAAAGATAACAAACATGCAGGGTGGTCAAAGGAGAAAAACATATAGGGAACGCGCACTATGTCATATGAAATAGTAATAGTGTTGTCTTGAAAACTAAATCTCCAAGGCTGAGAATTATCAGCGGAGACGGCAATATGCCCGGCTTCAAATAGGAATTTAATAGAATTTGGTAGCATGAATTCTTAATAAACGGCAACAGAAAAATACTCACAATGGGCAAAAGTACTTTAAAAGAATGGAAAAAGATAATGTATAGATGATGAGTCACGTAAGACTATATTAATTTTAAAATGGTATAAAGCAATTTAGAAAGTAATGCGGTAAACTTCCTGTTATTTTATTTTTGGAACCATTTTCTTTTTTGCAATTGATAAAACCAGCTTCCGTATTGGGTTTTTGTAGCCCCATGGCATCCAAGTTTTTCTTAAAGTATGCGTATATGCATCAAAGTGAATTCCTCTCGGTGCAGCACGGATTTTTCCTCTATTTAACAAGATTTTAAGTGCAGTAGTACCTATAATACCAGCACTTAGTTTGATTCCCATGATAGTAGAAGGTGTTTTTCTTTTGGCAAAATCTATTGCCTCAGAATCTGCGACATATTTAAAATGTGGCATTGCAGTAGATACTCCTGCAATTAACCTGATGGTTTGCTCTAATTTACTTTTCCCTCTTACCCCAAAAAACTTTTCAAAAGTCATTTTTCCTGGCATAAAACATAGAATAGCGGCGCCCATTCCAATAGGTGCGGTTGTGATTGCCGGAATTTTATGTTCAGCACAATAGGCAAATATTTTTTGTCGTATCTCTGGCGCAAAAATGTCAAGTCCATCAAGGTATAAATCAACATCCTTGAAAAATTCAACTAAATTTTCGTCATTCACACCTTTCGAAAATACATTTATATCTAATTCTGGGTTAATGGATAAGGCTTGTTTTTCTAGTGCTTTAACTTTCTCGTCATTTACGGTATGCAAAAAAGCACCTGCCTGCCTATTGAAATTCCCAACTTCAAACTCATCAAGATCGGCAATATTGAATTTTCCAATCCCTAGACGTGACATGGTGATGACATATTCACCACCAACTCCGCCCATGCCAGCAATAGCTATTCGTTTGTTCTTTAAAAGCGCTTGCTCTTCTTTTGTGACCCATCCAATATTTCTTGAAAAAGCCAGATCGTAGTTAAATTTTACCATGACACACAAATATACTACAAACTATGCAGTTTTAGCTAAGACTGAAAGTTCTCTATTTAGATGATGCTGCGCTATGATATAGTTTTTATGTTCTTGCTGTGCAAACCTGAAAATATCTGTTTTTTGTTCAAAAAAGTAAGATAGCATTTCAGGTGTCCAAATGTATACCGGGCGCTCAATTTTTGGAAGCTGTATAAATGCACTATTGCTATGAAAGAAAAAATGATGAAGATTCTTTTTATCGGGCTTGTTCTTATATGCCTTTTTTGATTTGTCAAAGCAAGTTTGTAGGTCTAGTCTCAAAGGGATAGCAGGATGGTTTTTTACACCTGTATAGTGTTTAAGCTTCCCGATTTTTTCAAACAAAAACATATTTTCATATACCCATACATGTTTGGGATTTACAATTATCACCAAATCATCAATTTTCAGATGCTTCATAGCATAGGTAAACATGATTTTGGTGATTGAAGTTGGTAGAATTTGATTGCTTTTTCTATAAGCTGGATGTGATGCAAGTGCACCAACTTCCATAAATTTTCTTCCTTGGCTCCTTAACTTATTCAGTTCATCATTATATAATTCGTCCATCGGAAGTTTCATAATAGAATCTTCAAATAGCGTCATTGTTGCAATCACTTTGTCTCCTGCTTTTGCTATAAAAGTAGTGGTATTTGGTAGCGCATTGATTAATTTTATGCGCATTTTGGAAGGGGAGTTATCTGTATAGCCCTCTTCTAGGTAGACTTCGTGCACCAGCTTATACGCCTGTTCCAACTCCTCTTTGGTTTCCGCAATTTTAAGGACGATATCACCCATCTTGGATTCATCAAGATGGAGGCCATTTCTAATAATTGGTCCTTGCACGGACTTAGGCATTTTTTTGATGATAGAAAATATAGTTTTTTTAATATTCATAATTAGTGGTGGTTTAGTTAATAAATTTGATTGTGTAAAAAAGTTATGCAGTTTTGTCTAGAGTGGAAAGTTCTCTATTTAGATGATGCTGCGCTATGATATAGTTTTTATGTTCTTGCTGTGCAAACCTGAAAATATCTGTTTTTTGTTCAAAAAAGTAAGATAGCATTTCAGGTGTCCAAATGTATACCGGGCGCTCAATTTTTGGAAGCTGTATAAATGCACTATTGCTATGAAAGAAAAAATGATGAAGATTCTTTTTATCGGGCTTGTTCTTATATGCCTTTTTTGATTTGTCAAAGCAAGTTTGTAGGTCTAGTCTCAAAGGGATAGCAGGATGGTTTTTTACACCTGTATAGTGTTTAAGCTTCCCGATTTTTTCAAACAAAAACATATTTTCATATACCCATACATGTTTGGGATTTACAATTATCACCAAATCATCAATTTTCAGATGCTTCATAGCATAGGTAAACATGATTTTGGTGATTGAAGTTGGTAGAATTTGATTGCTTTTTCTATAAGCTGGATGTGATGCAAGTGCACCAACTTCCATAAATTTTCTTCCTTGGCTCCTTAACTTATTCAGTTCATCATTATATAATTCGTCCATCGGAAGTTTCATAATAGAATCTTCAAATAGCGTCATTGTTGCAATCACTTTGTCTCCTGCTTTTGCTATAAAAGTAGTGGTATTTGGTAGCGCATTGATTAATTTTATGCGCATTTTGGAAGGGGAGTTATCTGTATAGCCCTCTTCTAGGTAGACTTCGTGCACCAGCTTATACGCCTGTTCCAACTCCTCTTTGGTTTCCGCAATTTTAAGGACGATATCACCCATCTTGGATTCATCAAGATGGAGGCCATTTCTAATAATTGGTCCTTGCACGGACTTAGGCATTTTTTTGATGATAGAAAATACATTTTTTTTAATATTCATATCAGATAAGTAATTTCGATTAAAAAATAATCGTCATCAAAATAACAAGATGAAATTTTTTGATGGCGACATAAGTCCTAAATAGGGATGCAATAATATTGCCAATAGAAAGCCTTGATTGTTTGGTGAGGCAGGGGATATGTAATAAAACGCAGGTTTTGTGATTGTATAATTTTCATGTCTCTTGTTTTTTGGATGTGGAGGCTTTTTTGTCAATGTTAACAAAAAACCTTGCTTGTCAGGTTGCCATATCTTTTGTATTATTTTTGGTGTACTGGCTGGTCTAGCTGAATGGCTAACTTTCCTAGTGGTGGAAGAATTTCCCATCATGGGAGAATATTACTCATCACATCATGAGAGAATCGGTAGATATTAGTCAATAAGACTTGGTGAAATGAGTGAATTTGAGGGTGAATGGTAACCGAAGGGCATGGGTTATTCTTGTTTTTTACAATTATATTTTATACATAACTGGCAGCTTTTCTAGCTTTTCTAATAGTTCTTTTCGTTTCCCTCTTGAGATGGGAAATGAACTCTCTATATTTTTAAGAAGAACATCAGATTTGTTTGAGTTGCCAGTTAATTTATCAATCTTGAGTAAATTTACAATGTATGATCGATGGATTCTAAAAAGGTATTCAGATTTTAAACTATTTTCAATACTACCTAGTGTAGTTCTAAGTATTTTTTTACTTGTTTTTCCATTGTCATTGTAATAGACCTCGGTGTAATTATCAGATGATTTAATATATATTAAATTGCTAAGGAGTAATTGAATTTTTTCATTTCCTGTTTCTGAAGCAATTTCAATGAACTCATTTTGAGCCTCTTTTTTGAAGTACTTAGTATTGTCAATTTCTTTTTCTTTAAGCCTATCTTCGAGTTGCTTTACGTAACCTAGAATTAAAATAAATATAATAGGAAATATTCCAATACTCATATTGATGAATAAGGAGTCTAGAAGGGAATTTGGAATCACCAAATACACACCATCAAAAAAGCTGAAGCTTGCATGTGCAATGGTTAGTATGAAAAACAAGACAACTATCCACACTATTTCCCTCCAAAGTGTCCTGCTTTTTTCTAAAAAATAGCCATTGAATAATCTGGGTAGTAAAAATAACTGAAATAACAATACCAAAATGTTTAGTGCCCCATGCCCAAGAAAGGAAGAAAGGTTATAATTACCTGACAACTCCATGCCAAACGGCTTATAAATATATTTAAAGCCAATACTAAATATTTCGATAAATACGATTAGCATAATTTTCCTAGTAAATGTGCTTTCCCAGACAGGGAAAGGTTTATTTAGCCAAGTAGTTACTTTTTGCATTGTAGTTATTGTGTTTTAAAGAAATAAAGGTAGTGAATGTTTGTGGATTTATTCCTTGATAAAACTTATGAAGAGAATTTTTCTAAGCGCATATTTTTCTTTTTTCAGGTGGGTTGGTAGTTGCTCCAGTGTAGAATTTCTGAAGCGAAGGGCTAAAAAGAATGTAACAG
>CAYRIF010000128.1:0-5641 GCA_964424205.1 uncultured Roseivirgaceae bacterium
GTATTTTCTTAGCTATTTATTGCAATATTTTTATTTGACATGGCCGCTCCCGATAGCTATCGGGACGAATCCTGCTACCCCGACATTACAAGACCTTGCATGAGCATGCAGGGTCTTTTTATGATAAATAAATAATGGGTTAGCCATAACAATAAAATACCACCTAATTTTTTAGTAGTGATGGTATTTGTAACGTTTGAATGGAATAAGAATCCTTTCGTCCTCAACTAATACTTCTTTATCTTTAGTTTTCCTTTACTGAATTTATCAGCTAGTTTTATTGCCTCATAAGCATTAACAATACCACCAGTTTTACTTAATTCATTGAACTTAATCTGCTCTCCTTTCTTACCAGGTATATTTACCTTTTGTTTTTTATATTTAACAGTAGATTGCATAATGATATCTTTTACTTGTACTGCCGTTAATTTTGGGTAATAAGACATCACCAATGCAGCTACCCCTGCAGTGACCGGCGCTGCCATACTAGTACCTTGTGCCTCTTTGTATTTTTGACCTGGCGCAGTGGAATAGATGGCTACGCCTGGGGCGAAAACGTCCACGGTTGTTTTACCGTAATTAGAAAAATCTGCCGCAAGATGTTCGCCACCTTTCCAAGAAGATGCCCCTACTTCAAGCCAATTATCTGCACTGGTGCCAGTAATATATTTTTTTGTTGGGAAGTTTCCGCCTTTGTCCAAATTCTTAGAACTATTTCCTGCAGCATGCACGAGTAAAACATTTTTAGAAGCGGCGTACTGTACAGCCCTGTCTACGGCTTCCTTTCCTGGTGAATATGATTTTCCGAAACTCATATTGATGACTCTTGCACCATTGTCAACCGCATAGATAATGGCATTGGCAATGTCTTTGTCTCTTTCATCTCCGTTGGGCACTGCACGTATCGCCATGACTTTTACATGGTCAGCGATGCCTTTAATACCAATGTTATTGTTACGGTTGGCTGCAATAATACCAGCTACGTGTGTTCCATGGAAATTATGTACGCCAATTACATCACTACTTCCGTAGTATTTTTCAGTAATGTCATTGTAATTATCTCCAACGAGATCCCTTGGGTTGTAATTCAAGTTATAACCATAATTAAGCCCTGTATCATAATAGTTGAAGCCATCATCTAAGTCTTCCTGCGTGACGTTATTTTTTACAGCGTATTCCATGATGCCTTTTGCTTGCTTTATTTTATCATCACAAGAATTGATGGCCGATACTACAGCTTCAGTTAGCGAGTCGGTATCGGCATAAGATTCTATGAGCACCTTTGCTTTTTTGTAACTCTTATAAAAAAACATAAAACTTCCTTGCTGCGTTTTCATTTTATCTACGGTGGTATTATACTCACCTTCAATTTTATTGAAATAGTCAAACTCACTGTCTTTCTTCTTGTCCTCCTCACTCATGCTTTCATATTTTTTTAGCAACCTGCCATATTCTCTTGTTATCTCATAAGTGTCTTTTTCTACATTGCCGTTTTTTCCTCCTATGAAACTCCAGCCATGTATATCATCTACATAGCCATTTTTATCATCATCAATACCATTTCCTGCTATTTCAGCATCGTTATTCCACATGACATCTTTGAGGTCTTCGTGATTGACATCAATTCCTGAGTCAATTACTGCAACGATGATGGTTTGTGGTTTCTTTCCTTTCAAAAGTTCGTTATAGGCTTTTTCCGTGGCAACACCTGGAACGTTATCCTTTTTTTGTTCTAGGTTAAACCAATTTTCAGGTGCTTTCTCAAGCGCTGTTTGTGCAGTTGTTGTGAAAAAATTGGCTACTAAAAAAATACTGGTTACTAAAAATTTATATTTCATCTTTCTTTTTTTATTTAACATATACACAAAAACAATACCGTTTTATGTTACGCTAGGGTAATTTTTTTTGCTTTTTCAAAGGTAACAGATTTTAAAAAGATATGGGAACTGTTTGTATAAAAAATATATTTAGGTGAATGAAATAATTTTATCAAAACCGCTCGAAAATTTCTATTTGTTAATGCATAGTTTACTTTTGTAATATAAACTTTACAACATATGATAAAAGCAAACAACCCAACCCTAAAATCGTGGATCGCTGTAAAGCAGGATTCAGATTTTCCTATTCAAAATCTTCCTTTCGGTATTTTTCAAGCTAAAGACAAACTGCCATGCATTGGAGTAGCCATTGGAGAGCAGGTATTAGATTTAAACTTTTTAGCACAGCATCATTATTTTGATGCACTAAATATTTCCGACCTTTCAGTATTTCAAAACCAATACTTGAATGATTTTATGGCATTAGGAAAGGAAATGGCTAGAACAGTACGCAATAGAATTTCGGAATTGCTGCAAGATGATAATGCTGAATTGAGGGATAATGCAGCACATAGAAAAGAAGCATTCTATTCAATTGATGATGTAGCCATGTTATTGCCTGTGAAAGTAGGGGATTATACAGATTTTTACTCTTCTGAATACCATGCGACCAATGTGGGTATTATGTTTCGTGATCCTGCCAATGCTTTGATGCCGAATTGGAAACATATTCCTGTGGGTTATCACGGTAGGGCGTCATCTATTATTGTTTCTGGCGAGTCTATCCATAGACCCAAAGGGCAACTGCTACCTAAAGGAGCAGAGCAGCCAATTTTTGGACCATGTCGGTTGTTAGATTTCGAATTAGAGATGGCTTTTGTAACGTGTAAAGAAAACAAGTTAGGGGATAGCGTCACGACAGATGAGGCAGATGATTATATTTTTGGGTTTGTGCTGTTCAATGATTGGTCGGCAAGAGATATACAAAAATGGGAGTATGTTCCGTTAGGTCCTTTTTTGGGTAAGAATTTCGCTTCTTCTGTATCGCCATGGATTGTAACCATGGATGCATTAGCGCCATTCCGAGTGCCGTGCCCTGAGCAGAATCCAAAAGTGATGCCGTATTTGGAAAGTGAAGGCGATAGAAATTTTGATATTAATTTGCAGGTGGCTATACAAGCAGCGGGTAGCGAGGAGCAGATAGTAAGTAATTCTAATTATAAATATATGTATTGGAATGTCAACCAACAATTGGCGCATCATACCGTTAACGGTTGTAATATCAAGGTCGGTGATTTATATGGTTCAGGCACCATCAGTGGTCCTACACCAGACTCTTATGGGTCGATGTTAGAAATCTCTTGGCAGGGTACTAAATCCATCACTATGCCTGATGGAACAGCGCGAAAATTTATTCAAGATAATGATACTGTTATAATGAGGGGATATGCAGAGAAGGACGGTGTTCGAGTTGGTTTTGGAGCGGTGAGTACTAAAATTTTACCTGCAAAATAAAACTTATGAACTATGAAAACTGTTGACTTCAGTAAAATAACAGGACAAGAAGCATTTGCATTTATGCTCGGCGCAGTGGCACCAAGACCTATTGCTTTTGCCAGTACCATTGATAAAGATGGCAATGTAAACCTAAGTCCGTTTAGTTTTTTCAATGCCTTCAGTGTAGTGCCTCCTATATTGGCTTTTTCTCCTGCGCGACGATTGCGCGATGGTACGTCTAAGCAAACATTGGATAATGTCATAGAAGTGCCAGAAGTAGTAATCAATATGGTGAACTACTCGATTGTCGAGCAAATGTCATTGTCAAGCACCGAGTATGACAAAGGCGTAAACGAATTCATTAAATCAGGACTGACAGAAGTGAAATCTGAAAAAGTGAAACCACCTAGAGTATCAGAGTCTCCTGCTTCATTTGAGTGTAAGGTAATTGATATTATTAATTTTGGAGACCATGGTGGTGCAGGAAGCATGGTTATTTGTGAGGTGCTGATGGCACATTTTAACAATGATATTTTTGATGCCAAGGGAAGCATTGACCCTCGTAAATTAGATGCAGTGGCTCGTTTGGGTGGCGACTGGTATAGCCGTGCGAGTGGTGATTCGCTTTTTGAAATCCCCAAACCTATAAGGAATAAAGGCATTGGTATCGATCAGATTCCAGAAAGAATTAGAAATAGCAAAGTCCTAACCGGTAATAATTTGGGACGTTTAGGGAACATTGAAAAATTGCCCGATACTGCATCAGTCATCGCTTTTTCACAGGACGTTACTTTAAAAAAACTCATGGAGACTTTTGATGGAGATAAGGAATTGCTGGAAGTGAGCCTTCATACTTTCGCCCAGAAACTATTAGAAGACGGGGCGTTGGAGTCTGCATGGAAGGTTTTGTTGTATGATGGTTTCTAATTCCTGATTTCTAGTTTTTGATTCCTAATTAGAAACCAGAAATCAGAAACTATTTTCAATCGGCTACCAACCTTTTGCCAAATTCATGTGTCTAGTATATGAAGGCTTGAATAAAGTCTAAATATTTACTAAAACACACACATGAGAATGACTACCGCTGAATTAAAAGACATCTTACTTCGATTTTTTGTATTTGTATTCCTGCTTACCGTTTTAAGTTTCTTATTGGGTAGCTGCACCGATGAGTGTCAAACGAGCCGTACTTACTACTACTATGAACCTGTTTTGAAAACAATGGATCAGGTGAGGGGAGAAGTGCAGGTGATTGACGCCCAACCAGTTGTAGCATCAGGAAAGATTTATCTTTTCGGAAAAACACTATTTGTCAATGAACCTGGAAAAGGAATTCATGTGATAAACAATGCTAATAAATCAAACCCAATACCATTGAGTTTTATCAATATTCCTGGCAATGTGGACATGGCGGTAAAAGATAATATTCTCTATGCAGATAGCTATTTAGATATTGTGGTATTTGATTTGTCTGATGTTAATAATATCAAACAGGTAAATAGGGTAGAGGATGTCTATATGAACTATTCAAATTTTGTTTTTTCTCAAAGTGGGCAGCATATGGTGATTGTAGATTATAAAAAAGTAGAAAATGTGGAGAAAATAGAATCAGAGTGCGATGGGGATTCCCGAGTTTTTTGGAGAGAAAGTGGCGGTGTATTTTTTGATGCTTCGGTTAGTTTTAATGCTAACAAAGCTGCTGTAATTGGTAGCCAAACAGGTGTCGGAGGATCAATGGCACGTTTTGCAATATATGAAAAGAATTTATACGCAGTAGATCAATCAGAATTATATGTTTTTGATATTAGTAATTTAACCAAGCCATCCCTAAATAATAAGGTAAATTTGGGCTGGGGAATTGAGACTATTTTTCCTTATAAAGAGAAACTGTTCATTGGGTCAAATACGGGGATGCAAATTTTTGACAATTCAAATCCGTCTGAACCAATCCATCTTTCTACTTTTGAGCATGCAAGGGTGTGTGACCCTGTGGTAGTAAATGATGACTACGCATTTGTAACACTGCGGTCAGGTGATAGGTGTAGTGGCTTTGTCAATCAACTCGATGTGGTTGATGTCAAAGATTTAGAAAATCCTAAACTTGTGAAAAGCTATCAGATGGACAATCCCCATGGGCTGGGTGTGGATGGTAATACCTTGTTTATCTGTGAAGGAGAATTTGGGCTTAAAGTTTTTGACATCAATGATGTCAATGATATCGATAACAATAGACTTGGGCATATTCAGGGTATTCATGCATTTGACGTGATTCCTTATCAGAATAATTTGATCATGGTAGGAGAGGAAGGGCTTTATCAGTATGATTA
>CAYRIF010000128.1:5741-10188 GCA_964424205.1 uncultured Roseivirgaceae bacterium
GTTTTTAAAAGTGTGGAAAGTGAAAAGACCATTGAATTTTTGAGTAATGGAACGGTAATTTCGACGGGGACATTGTGTACAATGAGTCTAGAGAAAGGTGCGAAAAGCGTGGGAACATACGTTATCGATGATGGGTATATTGTTCCTGAGGGTTGTGCTTATAGTGGATTGAAAGTGTTTTTTGAATTAAAAAATGCAAACTTGATATTAGGGTATCAATGTATAGAAGGCTGTAGCCAGAAGTTTGTTAAATTAAATAAGAGGGATTAGCTTTTTTATATTGTATAGATGAAAAATAGACTTGTTTTCTTGGTTTTACTATTGTTTTCGTGCAATAAAAGTACCGGCGGGCAGCAATATGAAACGTGGAAACTTATCGAAATGACTGGGCAAACGGTTGACTCAAAAAAAAAGGGTGTTGAGATGGAGTGGCAAGCGTCCTATTTGCTTGATCCTAATGGTAGATTTACAAAAAGAAGAGACAGAAATGGTGTGCTGAATGAAGTCTATGGAAGTTATGAAACCCAGGAGTTGTCGGATGGGAAGTATTTGATGTTGAGACATGACAAGGATAACAGTCTGATTGGAAATTGTGATTCAGGATTGACAGAGGTTTTGAAATATGATAAGAATAGGTTGAGCGGTAATTGGTGGATGTGTGATGGGCCTGGCTTATTGTATGAGAGAAAAGATGAAAATACGGCTGATAAATAATAAAAACATGAAAAACTATTCTAAATATACCATGCGTTTGTTACTCATAATTTTGGTGCTATTGGTTTCTATAGGAAAAACTATTGCCCAAGAAAAAAAATTCGAAATCATTTACCTGAAAGATGGCTCCGTCCTCAAAGGAAATATAACAGAACAAGTGACCAATGATTTTTTAACATTGAAATTACGAAACGGACAAGAAATCACTGTTTTTCATGAAGAGGTAGTAAAAATAAAATATAATCAAAAGGCAGCAAAATATTATAAAAAAGAGAAAGGCTTCTTTCATCAGGCTACAATAGGATCGTCATGGAAAGGATCACAAAGGTTCGGTGGCAACCAACCCTATTTTTCTGCAGAGACAATCCATGGGTATCAGTTTAAACGTGCACTGAGAATCGGATTGGGTGCGGGTTGGGATTATCATCCTGATTTTCATATTGTCCCTGTTTTTGTAAGCATCGGAGGTGATATTGGGAAGCTTAGAATTGTACCCACCTACTTTGCCAATGCTGGCTATGGCATGGCATGGGAGCGGCACAACTCTGATGTGAGCGAAGAGGCTATTTATGAAGATGTGACTGGTGGTTTGATGCTACATTTTGGTGGCGGACTGAAAATTAAATTGAGTAAGACCGCTTTGATTTTTAATGTGGGCTATAAAATCCAAAATCTTGCTACCGAAAGAAGTTTTTTTGATTGGCAGGGAAGAATTAGTAGCATTAATGATACTGACCGAAAGCTCAATCGGCTGACCATTGCTGTGGGGGTAGTTTTTTAGCTAAGTACTATGTCTTATATCTAATAGCTGGATTTAATTAATAAGAGGATGGCGTCATTTCGGAATTTTTCTTCCTATTTTTTATTTTGAGGAAGAGAAATGTCCGTAATCTCCTTTAGATACCGTATAAATTAAACCCTTTTAAAATGTAGGGCTTAATTTTATGGCATGACGTGCATTTTGATGATAGCACTAAGGTTACTAATCTTCTGTCTTTTTTTTCTCAATCTTACTCATTCCCCGCTCGGCAATGGCAGTGATGGATAGCGAAGGATTCACCCCGGGATTCGCAGAAATCATGGCGCCGTCAAATACATACATATTTTTATAGCCAAATACTTTGTTGTCTTTATCAATCACACCTTCTGCCACATTTTTACCCATTACTGCACCGCCAAGTACATGCGCCGTTGAGGGAATGCCGGTAATCGTTTCATTGGCAACCACCATGGGTTTAGCGTTAATTATTTTTGAATACTGATTGGCTATTTTATGTGCTTCGGGGATAAAAGCGGTCGGTGATTTTTCACCTCCTACGCTGGATTGTACCCCAAAAAATCCTTTTTTTAGGGATAATGTGCTATCTAAATGTTGCATGAAAAGTAAAAGAGAAGTGCGCTTGCCAAAATCATTTACAAAGAATACTTTCAGCCAATTCAATGGCGCTCTTAAAGGTGTAACAATGAATTTGAATAGCCGCTTAAAGAAATGCTTTTCGCTGACCATGGGTAGCATTAACATTCGCCAGAACCCAGAACCTTTGCCATACCGCACCGGTTCAAGGTGACTGTTTTCATCAAGTTCTAGTATCGAACCAATCGCTATTCCCTTCCACATATCTTTGTCTTTATCTAACGTCACATTAAATATGATTGCCTCGTTATTTGTCCTCACCATATCGCCAACTCGTGCGCTCAGGTTTGGCAGTGATTGCTCCTTTAGCTTAAGCAACAAGGGAACTGTCCCTAATACACCGCCTGAAAAAATAACACCTGCTGTTCTTAGTTTTTTTTCTTTGGAAAAGTAGCGCGTTGATTTTTTGAACGTCACCTCATAGCCTGTTGCGCCATCTTTTTGATCAAGCGGAATCACATTTTTTACTTGATGTTCAGCGAGAATATCTACGCCTAGTTTTTGGGCGAGGTAGAGGTAGTTCTTGTCCAGCGTATTTTTAGCATTGTACCTACATCCGGTCATGCAGGCACCGCAAAAAACACAGCCCGTTCGGTCTGGCCCTTCTCCGTGGAAGTAGGGATCTTTTACTGTTTTGTTAGCTTCGCCAAAATGGATACTCACTTTGGTTGGACTAAAATCCTTTTCTTTCCCTAGTTGCTTCGCGAGGGTTTTTACTGCCAAATCACTTGCTGCCAGGTTTGGGTTTACTGCCGCGCCTAACATTTTCCATGCGGTTTCATAAAACGGGGCTAGTTCCCCTTCCCAATTGGTGAGACCTGCCCAAGAGCCATGATTGAAAAAAGCACTTTTTGGTTTGGGAAGTGTATTGGCATAGACCAATGATCCACCACCTACACCCACACCACTTACAATAGACACATGCCTGAAAAATGTAATCTTTTGGATGCCGAAAAGTTTTAACTTAGGCATCCAAAGCCATTTTTTTAGGTGCCAGTTGGTTTTTGGAAAGTCTTTTGCTTTGAACCACTTTCCTTTTTCAATGACCAGCACTTTGTACCCTTTTTCGGCAAGCCTTAATGCCGAAACAGACCCACCAAACCCTGAGCCAATAATTATATAATCGTATTTTTGGGATAAATTCAATTGTGTAGTTTAAAGTTAATTAAGAACGCTTTGAAGGTGGTTAGCTTTTTAAAGGTTACGGCTTATGCGTTGACTTTTCATTCTGCTAGTTTCCTGTTATTCCGTTTATAAATGTTTCTACAAATTCAACAATTTGCTTTAATATTTTATCGCCTAATTTCTTGCGTTTTAATACACTTGGTTTTTCGCCTTCAATTAAATCCAACACTTCATCTCTCAAAGGTTCTCTTTCGGCATACAGATAGTTTTCTATTAATTTCTGTGTTTTTTCTGCCGATAAATTTTCTTTTTGTACTAAGTTATTAAATGCTTTTTTCTGCTCTTCATTCCAAAATACTTCAAAGGCTTCTGGAATATCGTCTGTGTCGGCTATTGTTGGTAGATTTTCTTCTATAAATTTCTGAATTAATTCTCGCTTACTTCTTAAATTTACTTCTGTATTCAGCAAGTTGGCAATTTCTTGTTCTGTTTTAGTTACGTCTTTTTGTGTGTCCGATTTTAGTTTAATCAATAACTGAATAATGTAATTTACATTGATTTCGTCTCTGTGAATTAACTCCAATTCAAAATCTACATCATCTAAAATAGATACTTTTTCTACGGCATTATCGCTTTTTACTTTTTGCCACAAATCCAAATACTTGCTTTTGTAATCTTCAAACAATTGCTGGTTCATTGCCAAATCTTCCCACTTAAAATCTGAGAAGGCGTTTAGTATATTCCTAATGCGCATTAGTTGACGAAATGCCTTGATAAATGCCAATTCATCATCTTCCGAAACTAAAGCGTTGACACTATCAACCGTGGGTACTATAGCTATTAAATTGATATATGCTTCATCAAATTTTTCTACATAATCATCATAGGGTTCCATTATGATTACATCAATGGCTTCTTTGTTGCTAAACAAGGTGATGGCTTCATCTGTTGCTTTTTTTAAATTCCTAAAAACAACGATGTTTCCTTGTGATTTTTGTTCGTTTAGTATTCTATTGGTTCGTGAATAGGCTTGAATTAAACCGTGATATTTTAGGTTTTTATCTACATACAACGTGTTTAATGGCGGGCTGTCAAAACCTGTAAGAAACATATTGACTACCAACAAAATATCAATTTTACGTTCTTTTACTTTCTTTGAAATATCATTGTAGTAATTGTAAAACGACTGACTGT
>CAYRIF010000129.1:0-10072 GCA_964424205.1 uncultured Roseivirgaceae bacterium
TTAATGCAATAGCGAAAAAATCCATGTACCTTAAAAATCCGTGACTGATTTTTAAGGCGATACCCAAGCTCATCAGCCCTGCCTGATGGCAGGCAGATACTTGGTATTGCAGTTTGAAGTATAGCAAAACAGCAGCACTTAGGCTACTCGTGGCTGGAATCCAATGGTAGCAGCAAGCCCTAAATAAAATAATGCAATAAGAACCCCCTGTTTCTTTATCATTTTATTGGCTTTGTACTACTAATTCTTGAGCATTGTTATTTTTGAAGAAAAAACCCTCGCAATGGTTGCGGCTCTCATTTTTACTTCAACCGCTTTTTCTCCTGTGAACAAATCGTCAATTGTACTATTAAATAGCTCAAGCCACCTGTCAAAGTGCGTTTGATTAATGGGTAATTTTAAGTGAGGAGGGAAAGGCTGACCATTATACTCTCCGGTTCCAAAAAGGATGGAGTTCCAAAAACCATACATTTTAGGTAAATGTAATTTCCAGTTAACCCCTGCGATGTCATTGAAGATGGGGGATAAGAGCTCATCCTTGTTGACGTTATTATAAAAGGTGTCAACCATCAGTTTAATTTCGTCGATTGACTTTATCTCTTTTAACTCGATTGTACTCATCTCTATTATTTAAATATATTGTAAACGATTAGGCTGCCTACATAAGCAAGTCCCGTCATGTAAATCAATTGATATAACGGTATCAGCCAGCTGTTAGTTTCACGTTTTACTACTGCCAGCGTACTCATACACTGCATCGCAAAAACATAAAATATTAATAGTGAAAGAGACACTGCCATGGTATAAACTGGTTGACCAGTCTCGGGATTTTTTTCATGGCGCATTTTTTCAATAATCGTTTTCTCATCATCGCTACTGCCTACACTGTAGATTGTCGCCATGGTGCTCACAAAAACTTCCCTTGCAGCGAACGAGGTGATAAGCGCTATTCCCATTTTCCAATCAAAACCTAATGGCTTGATGGCGGGCTCAATCATTTTACCAAAATACCCTGCATAGGAGGCTTCAATTTTTTTTGCAGCAATTAAATCTTGTAATTGCTGGTCATTAATATTTGTCTCTTTATTATTTTCTATAACAGATTGCACTGCTTGTTGCATTTTTTCTTTCGGACCATAGGAGGCAAGTGCCCAAAGTATAATGGAAACAATCATGATGATTTTTCCTGCTTCGAAGACAAATATTTTTACTTTTTCGAAAACAGTAATAACCACATTTTTCCAGTAAGGCACTTGATAAATCGGCATTTCCATCATCAAATAACTGGTCTCTTTAGATTTAAGAATTATTTTAAGGATATAGGCAGAAAGTAATGCAGCCAGTGTTCCTAAAACATAAAGTCCCATCATGACTAACCCTTGCAAATTAAAAATACCTAAATAGTATGTTTTAGGCACGGCAAAGGCAATTAAAACAGTGAATACAGGAATACGGGCAGAACAACTGATAAACGGCGTCACGAAAATAGTTATTAAGCGTTCTTTCCAATTGCCTATGGTGCGTGTACTCATAATGGCAGGAATTGCACAAGCTACTCCTGAAATTAAGGATACAATACTTCTGCCATTTAATCCAAATTTTCGCATGACGTTATCTGAAAGCATCACTGCCCTTGACATATAACCAACTTCTTCTAATATGGCTATTAACCCAAACAGAATGGTGATTTGCGGTATGAATATGATAATACCGCCTAACCCAGTAATGATACCGTCTGTAAGCAAACTTGTCAAAAAGTGATTGGGTAACACGCCTTTTAGGAAGTGATTGAGTGCATTAACACTTTGGTCAATCAAACCCATAGGATATTCAGCCCAGGCAAAAATGGCCTGAAACATAAATAATAATATGGCAACATAAATGACCGAACCATATATTTTGTGGGTTAATACCTTGTCTATTTTATCAGTGGTAGAATTTTTTTTGTTAGCATCAATGCTTATAGTTTTGGCAAGTAAAGTTTGTATTTTTTCAAATCGTTGTAATGTTTCATCTACTTGATTTCTAATACTATTAAATCCATGTTTAGTATTTAGTTGCTGCACAAGTTTCTTCTCCTCCTGGGTAAGTTCGCTTAGATTTTCATGGTGATGTGCTACGAGAAGGGCATGGTAATTATTAGTAAAATTGAGCTTATTTTTTAATGCATCAATGAGTTGACTTGCCTGATTTTTAGTATCCAATACTGGAGGATGATCCTGTGGTAGCAGGTTGGGTAAGTGCTCAATAATTTTGTCGATTCCTTCTCCTGTTCTGCCGTTGATGGTAAACATTGGGATGTCAAGAATTTTCTGAAGTTCATTTTCGTCACAGTGAATCCCTTCACCCAGTGCCAAATCAATCATATTGATTGCCAATATCACAGGAATTCCTAAATCCATTATTTGAGTTAACAGCAAAAAATGACGTGCTAGATTAGAAGCATCTGCGACGTAAACCACAACATCTGGATAAAATGCTCCTTTCTTATTCATTAGAATATCCAAGACCACTTTCTCGTCCAGAGAATTAGGGTAGAGGCTATAAGTGCCTGGCAGGTCTATGATTTTAGCTTTTAAATGCTTACCAATTGAGATACTTCCTACTTTCTTGTCAACCGTAACACCAGGAAAGTTCCCTACCTTATGATTTAACCCTGTAAACCGATTAAACACAGAGGTTTTGCCAGAATTTGGGTTGCCAACGAGTGCTACATTGATGATAGATTTAGAAGCCATATTGATTATTATGCTAGAATTAGATTTTCAGCTTCAGATTTTCGTAAAGCAAAACGACTTTTATTTATTTTGAAATAATAGGTGCTCTTGAAAGGGGCTACACTTATCAGGCTAATTTTTGCGCCTGGTAGACAACCCAACTCTAAAAATTTTGGCGCCATCATTTGACTTGAAAACGATTGGAGCACTCCAATTTCTCCAACCAATAAACTTGTAGCAGTTTTCACTTAGTATTTATAAATATGAAATGTAAATATGGTGGTTCTAATTGAGTATTGCAATACCTAGCAATAGGGAAAATTGCATAAAAAAGCTCCATTTATGAAAGTAAATGGAGCTTTAGAGGAGAGAAGTGAACTAGACCTCTTTTCCTTTCATCATTTTGTTCCAGTAAAGGTATGGGAGTCCATATTTTTTTAAGATCCATAGTCTCCAGTGTTCTTTTGAAGTGTCCATCATTTTTGAAAGCAGCGGATCTGATTGCCTTTCACTGCCATAAATAAATTCGGCAAGAATCATTTTCCCATAACCCGTAACAAGCGGACAAGAAGAATAACCATCGTATTTTTTAGAACCTAGCACATTTGCGTCCATCATTCTTATGATATTTTCTACAACAACCGGCGCTTGCTTTCTGATGGCGGCCCCTGTTTTAGCTGTTGGTAGGGCTGCAGTATCTCCTAAGCCAAATACATTTGCGTATTTATTATGCTGCATGGTGAAGTGGTCAACATCAAGCCACCCGTCTCCATTTGCCAACGGAGATTTTTTGATGAAATCTGGCGCAGATTGCGGGGGTGCTAAGTGCAGCATCTCATAAGGCATTACAATGGATGATTCCCCATGCATTGTTTCACCAATGCTGTTTCCTTCATTGATGATACATTGATTCTCTTCAGGATGTACTGCTTTGAAGGTTACTTCCTTTTTCTCACCATCAATTTTTACTGGTGCGTAGAACGGCTTGAAGTGGATGCCATAGCGACCTATTACTTGCATTAAAGTTTTGGCGAAGTCCTTTACGCCAAAAATAACAGAGCCGGGTGTGGCGAAAATCACTTCGGACTTACGGTCCAATCCATTTTTTTGGAAATAATGTGCGGCCAGGTATGCAATTTTTTGAGGAGCACCACCACATTTAATGGGCGTAGTAGGTTGTGTGAATACGGCATTCCCTCCTTTGAAGTTTCTTAAAACTTCCCACGTGTATTTGGAATCTACATAATTGGAACAAACACCATTTTTACCAATGGCATCTTTTAATCCCTCAATACCATCCAGGTCAATCTGAATGCCTGGACATACCACCAAGAATTCATAACCAAATTCGTTGCCGTCTTTAGTTTTGACCACTTTGTTTTCAGCATCGATGGTTTCAGCAAATTCTTTTATCCAGGTAACGCCAGATGGAATAAGACTTGCCATTGATCTTATAGTTTTGTCATAGTCATATGTGCCCCCACCTACAAGCGTCCAAGCGGGTTGGTAGGCATGTTTCTCTGAGGGGTCAAGAATGGCTATATCCAAACCTGATTTTCTTCTTTTTAATTGAGAGGCAACCATAATTCCAGCGGTTCCTGCTCCAATAATTAATACTTGATGATTCTTCATATATACAAAGGTTTTGTTAGTAGTTTTTTTTATTTGATCAGTATCATTTTAACATCAGAATGCCGCATATAATCCGTTTCTTTCCTGCCTGCTAGCAGGTGGGTTCGCCCACCTATTTACATAAAATTAAACGGTAGATTCGTCTATGCTTGAATTTTATGCATCACTTGAATAAAAATAATGCAGATTATTATATGTTATTTTAAAACTAAAATGGTATAAATCGATTTTAAGGTAGGAAATTTTATCAACATATGAAAATATCTTCATGTTTTCAGGCGGATAGTACAAAATAATATTGAAATACTGAAATTTAGGTGGTTGGTATTTGCTAAATAACGTTAAAGTAATGTATGTTACAAAAGCGTAATTAAATACTTGTTACCTTTGCCAGTACTTATCATAGATATATACAATGCAAAAATATATTGATATTTTTATCAATGGATATGCGAGTTATGCAAGTTATCTTTGGGGAGAAATAACCAATCCGTCTTGGCATAATTATTTTTATTGGCTGATTGGTGGATCGCTCGTATTTTTTGCTTTAGAACTGGCACGACCTTGGAGAACGGAGCAGCCAAAATTTAGAAAGGATTTTTGGTTGGATGCATTTTATATGTTTTTTAATTTCTTTCTGTTTTCATTGATTATTTTTAATGCAGCTTCTGAGGTTTTTGTGAACCTGTTCAATGACGGCATCAAAGCAATTACTGGTGGATTCGATTTGCAAGCCTCAAACCCAATGCGTGATTTTCCCTACTGGGCAATTCTGCTCATTGGTATGGTTACCAGAGATTTTATTCAGTGGTGGATACACCGACTGCTGCATAAAGTTGATTGGTTATGGAATTTTCACAAAGTGCATCACTCGGTTGAGGAGATGGGGTTTGCAGCGCAGTTACGCTATCATTGGATGGAGAACATTGTTTATCGTTCATTAGAGTATATTCCGTTGGCATTGATGGGTATTGGGTTATATGATTTTTTCATTATTCATATCTTTGCATTTACCTGGGGGCATTATAACCATGCGAATATCAGTATCAATAAATATATTACTGGCGGTGTGGTAGGAGGTTTGATTGGTATAGTGATTGCTAATAGTTTACTTGATGTTCATTTATTTACAGCGCTATCTTCAGTAGCTAAATTTGGAGTGGTTGTAGCGGCTACTTTTTCTGGTGCCTTGGTACTTGGTCCATTTATGAGAATTATTTTTAATAGTCCTGAGATGCATATTTGGCATCATTCTTATGATTTACCTGAGGAAAGAAGGTTTGGTGTGAATTTTGGCTTGACTTTAGGACTTTGGGATTATATCTTTGGCACAAATTATATACCACATGATGGTCGAGATATTCGATTAGGATTTTCTAATATTGAACAGTTTCCTAGTACATTTTTAAGGCAACAGAAGTACGGACTGGGAAAAGTGGAAGCATGATTTAAAAAGTACAAACCTATTTTTTTGGAATCTATTAAATATTTATAAGGTGAAATTATTGAGTAAAGGGAGTAAATTGTACAGTATCATTTTTAAAAAATGTCCTGTTTGTCATGAGGGAGATTTGTTTACATCCAAGGCATATGACTTGAAGAACTTTAGTGATATGCATGAAAACTGTACGCATTGTGGTCAGAAATATCAAATTGAACCATCCTTTTTTGAAGGAGCCATGTATGTGAGTTATGGGATGCAAGTTGCCTTGCTTCTTACCGTTTTTGTAGGCTCTAAAATTTTGTTCGATCATGTCAACCCAATATACACCATGGCAGTAGTAATTGGTTTGGCACTTCTGCTCTTGCCAATTACTTTCAGGTATTCTCGTAGTATTTGGATTAATTTTTTTATGAGTTATGATAAGAAAATTGCAGATTGTAAGACTGAAAAATAGATACTTCCTTATTCCAAAGATGATCGCTCATTCACTTTATTGATTTATCATGTATATTGCTAAAAAAAATCTTTATGCTACTAGCAATTGACATTGGCAATACTGATATTGTATATGCGGTTTACTATAAAAACGAATGGACGCATAGTTGGAGAAAGAGGAGTGATGCAGAGAAATCTGCGACAACATATGAGCTAGATTTAAGAAACTGTTTTCTTGAAAAAAACCTACAACCCCAATCATTTTATGGGGTGGTCATCAGCAGTGTGGTGCCACAGCTTCGTGCGGTGATTAAAGAAATGGCGCAGTCTGTTTTCTCTATAAACATTCTTGTGGTCAGACAAGAAATATATGCTAAACTAAAGATAGGCATTGGTAATCCACAGGAAATAGGCACTGATTTGGTCGCCAATGCAGTGGCGGCATATGATAAATATAAGGACTGTTGTATTGTCATTGATTTTGGAACAGCGCTCACTTTTACAATACTTGATAAGGAAGGGAATATATTAGGCGTTACCATAGCCCCTGGAATACAAACAGCTATGAAGAGTTTGTCAAACAATACGGCACAGCTCCCTGAAATACCCTTGGAAATGCCGGAGTCAGTTATTGGAAAAGACACTGTTCACGCCATACAAGCAGGTATTTTACATGGTTATGTTAGTTTGGTAGCAGGCATGATGAATCGTATCAATGAAGAAATAGGAACCACTTGTAAAGTGGTGGCCACTGGTGGACTATCACCTGTTCTGAAACCGCTTCATGCCTCATTTGATGATATTGAGCCGTTGTTGACGCTTGATGGTTTGCGTATTATTTATGAGCAGTGCAGGTAAGTTTGTCAACTTCTCAAAAGTTCTAAACTTTTGAGAAGTTGATAAAGAACTGTAAAGTTATCGTTTCAATGTAATAAACCCTTTGAGAGGTTTTCTGCCATCAACGCCAAGGTCGATAACATAGAAGTAGGTGCCTTCAGGAAGTTTGTCACCGCCAAACGCATTTCCAAAATAACTTTTACCACCCCAATCATTTTTATAAGGAGCAGCCTCATATACTTTATTTCCCCATCTGTTGTAAATCACTAGATGGTGATTAGGATAGTCAAATATACCTTCGACAAACCAGGTGTCATTTTTGGTATCTCCGTTTGGTGAAAATCCTTCAGAGGCAATGATGTCACATCGATCTGGATCAAGGCGATTAGGAATACCATCCCCATCACAATCTTTTTCTACTAAGAGCATGACCTCATCAGATATTATTTCATTGTTACATGCCAAATCACTAGCGCCGTTTAATACCAACCTAATATAGCCACTCATTTCCACGTATGAGTTATTGTTTGCAATATGCAGGGTATCACTGGTAGCTCCTTTGTAATAGGCATCATTGACTATATTTTCCCATGTGTTTCCATCATCACTATACTGCCATTGGTAAGTCAGTTGGTCACCCGTTGCTTCCACAAAGAAATAAGTATTGGTGAGCGCAATAATTTCGTGACCAATCGGTTGGGTGGTTAGCGTGATGCCTTCAACATATTCTAAGAAATCAAAAGTGCCACTGGCATCGGTATTGTCAGGATTGGTGTACCCATCAGTCCCACTTGTTACGAGTCCATCAGTATCAACTGTGATAGGCGTATCACCTAAAATACCATCGCCATCATTATCAGTGAATCCTGCTTCCGTCACATCCGGACAGCCATCATTATCACTGTCAATATCGAAACTATTGATTGTTAAATCGTTATCAACATCGTTGTTTCCAGCATCTTCAAGCGTATCTAATATTCCATCATTGTCATCATCCAAATCAATGGCATCATGAATGCCGTCTTGGTCATTGTCGGTTAGGACAGTAGGAATTACTAATAATTCGGTGGCAGCGCACAGACAATTGTTATTGTTTGGCTCAATTTTTACGATAATACCATTGGCGGGGTCACATTGAGTAGCCTCCGTGAAGATGGTCGCATGCGTAATGCTACCATTCATTGGTACAATGGCCGTTGTATTTTCGGTATGAAAAGGGGCCGCACTACCAACACAGTAAAAACTCAATTCATAGCCCGCAGCGGCTTCTAGCCCTGTATTATTGATATCAATACTAAATTCATAATAACCACCTGCACCATAGTAGCCACTTGCTATGGTAGGTAGGTAATTACTTGTTGCCGTTGGTATGACTAGGTTAGGTTTTTCGATGACCATCATTTCCATAGACTCACCCGTGGTGATTCTGCCACCACCGCAGGACATGCCTGCGCAGGTGCCACCTACATAGGATATATAGTTTTCTATGGCAACTTCAGCCACTGGATTACAGTTACTGTCACCTGTCGTTACATCAAATTCAAATTCGATTTGCTCATTATTAATAACACCAGCCGGATATTTTAACAATAGAATTTGTCGGTTGCCGACCATAATAATAACTGGGGTGGTCGGTGTATTTAAAATGCCATTGAATGATCCATTTACATAACGCACTCCCTCAGGTAATGTTACCCTAGCAGAATCTGCAGGTCCGGTAGTACCTGCAATGATGGTGGTCGCTACATTGATTTTACCCGTGCTTCCACAATATTGCATACCACCTGCAGGGAGTGTGATGGTACTAAAAGCGTTATAACTTGGTACAGCGCCATTAATTTGTATGGGTGTCGATGCGATTTTAGTGCCACTGCCAACGGCCATGTCACCACAAGGGCTATCACCGTATGCTTCAAAGGTAATGGGTGAATTAGCCAAATAGCCACATGCTAATTGCAGCTCTAATGTGATATGAGCGTTTCTTAAGTTAGGGTTGGCAGCATTTACACTGCCTAATATTCCTGAAAAACTTGCAATGGTAGGGTGGTCTAATAAATTGATGGTTGCCGTGTCATTAACAATACTTGGCGTTAAGACTACACCTGGATTTCCCTTCGGATAGGCTACAGTTACTTTATTAATGGTTAACCCGGCACCACCTCCAGGCAGCCCAAATTTAATCTTGGGGTTTAACAAATCAGCAATTTGGGCACTGTTTAGATCCAATTCAACATTGAACGGTGTGCAATAATTTTGTGTGCCCACTGGTTGTGTGGTGATGCTTAATTGAAGCTGTGCTTGTCCCGGATTTAGCCCTAAGTTAAAGGAATTGCTATAACAAGAAACATCAACTGCAGTATAGTCAGCAGGATATGAGGAGCAATCCCAACCATGGCTAACGGTTAGTGTTTGTGGACTACAACTGGTGTAAGAGGCATAGAACCTTACTAGTTTACAATTTGCAATGCCATTTAATATGGAACCAACTTCTATCCAAGTTATCCCGCCAATCTGTACAAAATTTATAGCAGATTCAGTGTTGCTACCATCTACTGTAAAAGCCTTGGTAATGAGCACATTTGGATTACTATCAACTTGCAACCAATTATAGTCCACACTGGTAGCACTGGTATTACACATTTCTACTTCCCAGAAAACATCATCATTGGTACCCACTACATTTTGTTTGATGGGTGTGGTAGAAAAGGTGGGTGCTTCATATACAAATTCAATGGTCTGGGTGATAATTTCTGGCGTTGGATTTACATAAGCAAAATTTTGATAATAAACTTTGACCGTATAATTGGTGGTAGGTGCTAGTGTACAGGTTCCTAATAACCCGACGAGAAAAGACTTATACCGAGTAGATTTTTGATCATCATCATGGTATATAGGGCGATCGGGATAATAGGTAAGTATATTTCCATTTAATGTATATTTAATGCCATTGCCAACGGTCCAGTTTTGCTCAAATCCACCTAACGCCTTGATGGTCCCACTAAATTTT
>CAYRIF010000130.1:0-10046 GCA_964424205.1 uncultured Roseivirgaceae bacterium
GCACTGTACCAAAAGCATTGAGCATCTCTTTGCGAATTGTCATTTGAATGGTGCAGCCTCCCAAATTAGCAGCAAGTACTTCCACCCCCAACCACTGGCTAAAATTATCTTTTGCTAGCATATTAGCAACGACGTCTTTAGCAGGTTTTGATGTTTTCATAGTAAAAGGGCAGTCTAACTTTTTGGTAAATTTTCTAGCAAAAAACGCTTTACGTTTCCTCCCATAATCAGGCTAATATCACTTTCTGACAAACCTAATTTAGTGAGTTCTTCTGCGATGAGGGGCAATCCGGTAATATCAAAATGTGCATTTACTGCCCCGTCAAAATCTGACCCTAATGCTACGTGCTTTACCCCTATTAACTCGGCAGTGTATTTAATTGCCTTTGCGGTTGCTGTAGCATCATTTCCACAAACAGCTTGTTTGAACATGGCGATACCAACCAACCCTCTGCCTGCAGCAATTCTTTTCAAATGGTTGTCCGAAAGGTTTCTAATATTATCACAAGTGCCTTTGACGCCAGTATGTGAAACAATTAATGGTCGAGTAGCCATGTCCAGCAGGTCATCCACTAGTTTTGGCGAGGCATGAGAGAGGTCAACCATAATATTCAATTCCTCCATTTTTTTGACTGCTGCTCTGCCAAATTCTGTGAGACCACCTTTGTGTACGCCATGTGCCGAGCCTCCCAATTTGTTGTCAAAGAAATGGGTCAGTCCTATCATTCTTACACCCACATCATACATGGCTTGCACGTTTTCTACTTTTCCTTCCAGTACTTGCGCCCCTTCTATCCCCAAATAACCTGCTGTAATTTGCTTATTATGTTCTCTGTCTGTGATGTAGTTTTTCAAATCTTCTGATGACCTGATCACCCTAAACGTCCCATCTGATTCATCAGCAAATTCTTGCAATCTTTCCGATTGGTCAATGGCTCGATTTTTAAGACTAAACCACGTAGCAGGTGACCTGCCTTGCGCAATCATTATCTTGGTGACATCATCGGTTGTATCATCATTTTTATCAAAATTTAGATTGTGCGGTGTTTTGCTAACAATGGTAAAAGCTTGTAATGCTACATTTGCCGCTATCATTCTTGGGATGTCCACTTGCCCAAAATCATTTTTTTTGCTAATGTCTCTTTTCCATAGCAGCACATCACAATGTAAATCTGAAACAAATGGCAGGTCATTATATTTTTCTTTTACATTTTCAGGAATTTCATACGGCGCAGCTAAGGTTACCGTGTTGAAAGCCTTGTCTGCCATGGTCGGTGCAAATTGTGTCATCAAAAAATATAAGAAGGCTATAATGACTAACGGAATCCCGATTTTTTTTAACATCACGAATTGGTTTTTTCTTTAAAATATCCTTTTCTTCTCAAGATTGTTTCAACAAATTTAATTTCATTGTCTGATTTAAATATTTTAAAAGGTAAGTGTATGATTTGCACTTTATTTACCTTGAGCATAAAATAATCTTTTGCTTTTTTTGCCGCTAATATTTGATCCCACTTTATTGGCATTCCTTGTTTGGCGTTTAGTTTAATGAGGATTTGCCTACTGTCGATTTCGTAAGAGAGTTTTTCAAACAAAATTTTACTTTGTTCCATTTGTGTGACTCCTGCAAACTGAATAAGCCAAAATAATATATACAGGGTCAAGGCAATAAGCGCACCAATCCACCACCAGTTTGATGAAATAATAAATGTGCCACAGGCAATGGCGATGGCAATCAAGAAAACCCACCATTGTTCTTTTAAAACATTTACCAAGGCTAATTTGATGTAGGTACCAGTTTCGAGTTTATACTTTTTAGTTTTTACAATCATTTTTGTAGTTTTAAAAATAGGTGGGCAAATTTAAGGAATAAAAATTTAATTTATTGCCTTCAAACTAATATCCATGCTATTAATTGAATGTGTTAATGCGCCAACAGAAATATAATCTACGCCTGATTCAGCCGCCGCTCTAATATTAGCTGCATTAATGCCACCAGACGCTTCTGTTTCAAATCGCCCGTTGATGAGCGTTACCGCTTCTTTCATCAATGCAGGACTCATATTGTCTAGCATAATTCTATCCACGTGCCCGGTTGTTAACACCTCTTTTACTTCTTCTAGGTTTCGGGTTTCCACTTCTATTTTCAGGTTGAGATTTTTCTTTTTTAAGTATGCATTTGTTTGGTTAATGGCTTTCTCAATTCCTCCAGCGTAATCCACATGATTGTCTTTCAAAATAATCATATCATATAATCCGTAACGATGGTTATGCCCGCCACCAATGGCGACGGCCCATTTTTCCATCATTCTAAAATTAGGGGTTGTTTTTCGTGTGTCCAGAAGTTTGGCGTTTGTTCCTTTAATTATTTCGGAAAGGTGATTGGTGAAAGTAGCAATGCCACTCATGCGCTGCATACAGTTCAGCACCAACCGTTCGGCACTTAGTATAGATTGTGCATTACCTGCTACATATAAACCAATATCACCATACTTCACTTTGTCTCCATCTTTGATTAGTAAATCTACTTTTAGGTTTGAATCAACCGCATGAAAAATATAAGTGGACAGTTCAATGCCCGCAATAATACCATTGTCTTTGATGATGAGTTGGGCTTTATTTTGGACGTTACTGCCAATTGAGGCAAGTGATGAGTGGTCACCCTCTCCTAAATCTTCTTCGAGGGCTAACTTGATGAAACTGTTGATTTTTTCTTTTGATAGATAGTTTAGGTTCATGTTTTTATTAGTTCGGGAAACATTGGAGTTGCAAATATACAAAAAGTCATCGCTGCATCCCTAAGGTTGCTATCGGGAGGGATCTGCAAACGATACAAGAAATTTGATTTAAATAAAAAAGGCATTTGCTATTTAGCAAATGCCTTTAAATTTTTAAAATATTCTACATCTAATCTTCTGTAAAATCCAGATTATAGATTTTGTTGTCTGCACCAAATTTTTTCGACCTTAAAACCACCCTAAATGAACCACCACTATAGGAGTATTTGCCAATGGCATACATTAGCCCATCTTTCGAGGAACCTTTATGGATGTACTCGAAACTTGTTGGGGGGTGTCTTTGGAAAAAATCTTTCAGCACAAATTCTGCTTGTGTTTTGCTATAACTAGACTGGTCGCCCTGAATTACCAACTCAATTCTAGAGTTTAGATGCTTTGCTAATTCTTTAGAACTTCCTGTTTTTATAGCTAATCGTACGTCATTGAATATATCTCCACCCGCATCATTCGTCTGTGCAAAGGAAACCACCACGATAAGTGACATCAAGACAATATTTATAAATGTTTTTTTCATACCTAAATTTTTATTTACTACTAGGTAATTAACCAAAACTATGCCAAATAATAAGTATTATTATTTTACTTTTACAAAAGTAAGGGAATTTGGCGGTTATTTTTATACCAAAAGAGAAATATCTTACAAGGAATGACTTTTGAGTAAGTAGTATAATTCTAAGAAAACACCTGTTAGTCGGAGTATTTTAGTAATCAATTTACGTATAAACGATAAAAAGCACATAGTCAGTATATTAAGAAGTAAAAGATTCATGAATAAAAAAGTAATTTTAATGATTTTGGATGGTTGGGGCATCACTCAAAATCCTGCAGTTTCAGCAATAGCACAAGCTAAAACTCCATATTTTGATAAAATATGGGTAGAATACCCACATAGCAAATTAGCAGCTTCGGAGTTAGCAGTAGGATTGCCGGAAGGACAGTTTGGGAATTCTGAGGTGGGGCACATGAATATCGGTGCCGGGCGAATTGTTTACCAAGATTTAGTAAAAATTAATAAAGCGGTGGAAGAGCATACGTTGAGAGACAATAAAGTACTGTCTGATGCTTTGGAATATGCAAAAAGGAATAATAAAAACGTCCATTTTATAGGTTTGCTCTCTGATGGTGGTGTGCATGCACATATTAATCACTTGAAAGCACTTTGTAGTATTGCAGCAGATGAAGGCATAGAAAATTTGTTCATCCACGCTTTTACAGATGGAAGAGATACTAGCCCGAATGGGGGAGTACAATATTTAGAGGATTTACAAAGCCATCTTGAAAAATCGACTGGAAAAATTGCTAGCGTTGTAGGGCGATATTATGCCATGGATAGAGACAAACGTTGGGAGCGCGTAAAATTAGCGTATGATGCATTGGTCAAGGGAGCGGGCGTACAAGCTGAAAACATCATTGACGCCATGAAATCATCTTATGCAGACGGCATTACCGACGAGTTCATCAAGCCCATCATACATACAGAAAATGGAAAACCTGTTGCTACAATTCAGGAAGGTGATGTGGTCATTAACTTTAACTACCGTACCGACCGAGGAAGAGAAATCAGCATGGCGCTAACGCAAGAAGCCTTTCCAGACCAGGAAATGATACCATTGGACTTGTATTATGTCACCATGACAAATTACGATAATTCTTTCAAAAATGTAAAAGTGGTATTTGAAAAAGACAATTTAAAAAATACATTGGGAGAAGTACTAGAAGGAGCAGGTAAAAAACAAATTCGTATTGCGGAGACAGAAAAATATCCGCACGTTACTTTTTTCTTTTCAGGTGGAAGAGAAGCCCCTTTTGAAGGGGAAAAAAGAATTTTATGCCAGTCTCCAAAAGTGGCAACCTATGATTTACAACCAGAAATGAGCGCTGCAGCAATCAGGGATAAAATTATACCTGAGTTACAAAGCGGCGAAGCAGATTTTGTGATACTGAACTTTGCCAATCCTGATATGGTAGGTCATACTGGTGTTTTTGAAGCAGCGGTAAAGGCGTGTGAAACAGTGGATAGTTGCATGCAGTCGGTGATTGAGGTGGCTTTGGAAAATGATTATGCCACCATCGTCATCGCGGACCATGGCAATGCAGATGTGATGATTAAAGAAGATGGTGCTCCACACACGGCACATACTACGGCATTGGTGCCCTGTATTTTGGTAGATAAAGATATAAAAGGAAATATAAAAGATGGTAAACTAGGCGACCTTGCCCCTACCATTTTAACATTGATGGGGATTGACATACCTACGGAAATGACGGGGAATATTTTGGTATAGTGGAGGGTAAATATATCTCTAATAGATTATACTAATTTTCTATCCTCTACCCTCGCTCAGAGTCTCCTGTAAGGGACTCTGAGTATAGAAGAGCTAGTGTTGAGGTCTATGGAAGGAGCACGAGACTGTAGGAGCTAAGACATATGATTTAGAATGAATTTAAGAATGAAGAGCGTATTATTTTTATTGGCATTAGTAATTGTTTCATGTTCCTTGTCCGAGCAAAAGGGCAATGATTTAATGGCTAAAAAATACTTTGACTTGGATAGCTTGGTGGAGAGCCAAATCAAGCAATTAGAATCTTTGAATCCGACGGTGAACAAAAGTATAACGATTGGTGGGAAACAAGAGAAAAAGGAATTTCAAAGTATGGATTGGGAGAAAGAGCTAAGTGTATTTATAAATTCAGACATCAATAAGCCAAAATTGCTAGACCTATATAAAATAGAAGGACCTACAACTGGCAAGGAAACGTTGCTTTCTTATGAATTTATAAAAAAAGGAATGACAGGTGTTCAAAAAATGCTAATCACCAAAGACAAAAATACAAGACAGGTTCAATCAGTGGAGATAGAAAGCCTGGAAAGGAATGTGATTTTTTCCTCCCACAAAAATATTGACTTAATTTTCAAAGACAATCAGCTTACGTCATATTCGATGAAGGGGTTTGATAAAGTAGCCATGAGGGATACGATGTGGTATGATGTGGAGGGAATTTTGGTTTATTGATCTGGTTTTTGTATTTCTTCTAGGTATGATTTAAGTACTTGTGGGAAGAATTTGATTTCCTCACCTTCAACCTTGGTTATAGGCGTCATTACACTTGTTTTTTCTGAACCTTGTTCAAACGACATAATTTCTCTGTTTCCTTTTTTAGATAGGTCAGTTATCACTGACATCTCTAAACCATTTTCCTCAATATTTAAGATTGTTTCTTTGGGAAAAATCTCTCCTTTTACATTTTTTGATTTTTTAATTAGGGTTTTTAATAGTGTAATCAGTTCTTTCATTTTCTCAATTTTATAGTATGATTTTAGAAGATAATATATTAAAACAAAAATTGGATGACAAATTTTTCTTTGTTCTGCTGAATCTGACTGGTAAACTTAGATAAACGCTCTCATAAACATCTGCGAAAATCAGCGCCCTCTGCGGGAGAAAAACCTTTTATCCCCCAAACTTAACCCGAAATTTCTCCTTCCTTTTTTCAGAAAGTGAAGTAGTGTTTAACGCCTTAGCCAATAACGCGGGCATTGGTTTTTTAGAAGTATATAGCTGCGTAAACTCCGCAACGGAGAAATTGTCTTCGTCTTTTTTGAGGCGCTCAATTTTGTCACCAATTTGAATAGCACCCTCTTTAAGCACCGAGCAATAAAACCCCCAATGTTGTGAGGCATAGAATTTCTTTAAAAACAAATTGCTATCGAATCGAATGTTTAATTTATAACACGGAATTCTAGGCATGGTTACTTGTAATTCCACTGCTCCTATTCTAAAAATATCACCAATATTAACCTGCGAATCGGGAGCGCCACGGACCGTTAAATTTTCACCAAAAGCGCCCAATGGAAAGTCCTTTTCGGGTAGCAATTTTTTCCAAAAATCATAGTGCTCGGCAGGGTAAATGTAAACAGCTTTTTCGACACCGCCATGATGTTCCCTATCTACTTGCACATCTCCTGTCACACCTATTTTATGAATATTTACCGGATGTGTCACAGGATATTTGTAGATACCAGTTTTTAGTGTTTTTCCCTGATAAACAACTTCCTTTGGTTGTCCAATATTAACCGCAATAAGTTCCATCTAAATCCTAAAAAGTGCTTCCAGAAAACCTACCGATTCCTCTTCATCTTTGATAATGAATAGGGGGATTTCGTTGTCATAATCGGTCAGTTCTTCGGTGACGCTACCAAGTAAAATGGAGGCTACAAACGACTTGCCCTTTGAGTCGATAATGATAATATCAGCATTTTCGCTTTTGGCAGCAGCATATATCTTATCCGCAGGTTTTTTGTCATCATCTAAGACATATATACTGCTATAAAGAATATTGTTTAAGTCAAATTTTGTAATGAATTTTTCAAACGAATTTTGTGCGTTTTTTCTCATAATCGCCGCATACTCTTCATAGGATTTCCCCATCGAAGAATAACCAGAGGGTACGGTATAGACATTATTGAAAATGATTTCTGCCCTGTTCTTTTTTGCAAAATCAATGGCTAATTCGATGTCATGTTCAGATTCACCTGAAAAATCAACAGGCACTATAATTTTATTTATTTCTGCAATAGCAGATTCGGGTACAAACAGCGTGGAGCATGCCACCTCTTTTAACAGCGCTTTAGGGGTGGTGCAGTTGCCTTCTGCATTCAATTTTCTGCCCACAATGACCAAATCAATGTCATTATTTTCTACGACTTTGCTAAAGTCATCGGCACAGGGTTGTACTTTTAGTTCAATATGTTGTTCGATGTTGCTGTTGCCTTCAAAAAATTGTTGGGTATTATTTTTTATTTGACTAACAAGATCTTCTTTTTCTTCTATAGACAGGCTGTCGGAAGGCATCGCATGCAGAAAGAATATTTTCTCTGAATCTAGTAATTTGCTTACCATAGAAGCATATTTCATGAGTACCTCGTCCATTTCGGACAGGTCCACACAGACAAGTAAGTTTTTCATTTTCTCCATGGAGTGTAAAATTTTAATACAATAAAGTCACAAATTAAGTAATTTCTCAGATAAATTATTCTATAAATATAATTCATCATAAATTTACGCAAAAAAAAGAAGAGATGGCTAGAAAAGGTGGCGGTGATTTTCCGGAGGAAGACAAAAAGCGAAGGTTAAATAAAGAGAGTTTCCAAAAGTTGTTGGGCATTTTTAAATACATGCTGCCCTACAAAGGGAAGTTTTTTTTAGGCATGTTGCTGCTTGTAATTGGCGGAACCACCATCCTTCTTTTTCCTTTCTTGACGGGGAAATTAGTCAACGCTGCAGAAGGGAAATCTGATTGGATAACGTCCGATATTCTTGAAATCACGATGATGCTTGTGATAGTTTTGGTGACACAGGGTGTTGTGGCGTTTTTCCGTGTGTACTTATTTGCCCAAGTGAGCGAAAAAGGAATTGCAGATGTAAGACAGGGGCTTTATACGCAACTCATTTCTTTGCCAATGGCATTTTACGACAAGCGTAGAACTGGCGAATTGTTAAGCCGTATCACTTCTGATGTGTCGTTTTTGCAAGATACTTTTTCGGTGACATTGGCGCAGTTTGTTCGCCAGCTGATTACCCTCATCGGTGCTCTGGCCTTTATATTTATTGCCACACCCACGTTGAGTTTATTTATGATTGCTACTTTTCCTGTCGTGATTATTATCGCCATGGTATTTGGGAAATTTATCAGAAAACTGTCTAAAAAAACGCAGGATAAACTAGCAGAGGCAAATGTAATTGTGGAAGAAACATTGCAGTCGATTCCTGTGGTGAAAGCTTTTACTAGTGAATTTACAGAAACAGCTCGTTATCGAAAATCTTTGGATGGGGTAGTGCGTATGGCATTGAAAGCGGCTACGTATCGTGGGCTGTTTGTTTCGTTTATTATCATTGCCTTATTTGGCGGTATTGTAGCAGTTTTATGGAAGGGAGCGACATTGGTACAAGAAGGGAATATGGAAGTAGGCGATCTTTTATCTTTTGTGCTGTTTACCACATTTATTGGTGGCGCGATTGCAAATTTAGGATCGGTTTATGGGCAAATTCAGCGGTCGATTGGTGCGTCGGAAAGGGTTTTAGAACTGTTGAATGAAACAACGGAAGTAGATTTGTCAAAATCAGGGGCACAAAAACTGATGCTAAAAGGTGATGTGACCTATGAAAATGTTGCCTTTTCCTACCCAGCTCGTAAGGAGATAACGGTATTGGAAAATATTAATTTAGATATAAAGGCAGGCGAAAAAATAGCATTGGTCGGGCATAGTGGCGCAGGGAAATCTACCATTGTTCAACTGCTGATGCGGTTTTATAAAATAGATAGTGGCATGATAAAAGTAGATGGAAAAGATATTAATGATTATGACCTGCGAGCATTTAGAGAGAATATCGGAATCGTTCCGCAAGAGGTGATATTATTTGGTGGAACCATCAAGGAGAATATTGCATATGGAAACCCCTCTGCCACTGAAGAGGCAGTAAAAGCAGCAGCGGAAAAAGCGAATGCTATGGAGTTCATAGCCACTTTCCCGGAAGGGTTAGAAACCATTGTAGGAGAACGGGGCATGACACTATCCGGTGGACAAAAACAACGGATTGCCATTGCCCGGGCAATACTGAAAGACCCGACAATACTAATCCTTGATGAGGCAACCAGTTCGCTAGATGCGGAATCGGAATCATTGGTACAGCATGCCTTAGACTTACTGATGGAAAATAGAACGACCATTATTATTGCCCACCGTTTGGCGACCATTCGAAAAGTAGATAAAATTCATGTAATTAGTAAAGGACAGATTGCTGAGTCAGGAACGCACCATCAACTTTTAGAAAACCCGAACGGAATTTACAATAACCTTGTAAAGTTGCAGTTTCAAGAGGTCTAGTGTCAAATCAAATACAAGGTGTTTTATCTATGGATGGTTAAGTTCTAGGAAATACCCCTGTTCGTTACTATTTTAGCTTCCTAAGCCTCAAAAATGAGATAATGACCTAATTCTTTAATGATTGAATATAGCTATTATAGCATTCAATCATTTCTACATTGAAAATTTACCAAATAACAAAGATTTATAGATGTTCTTATTTATGCTGTATAAATTAGAAGTCAACTCTATCGATTAAATCATATATTCTATCGAAATATTTATATAATTTTTAGGTTGTGGCTTGACTCTCAGTGAAATTGTTTCTTAATTGCCTAACCTCAAGTACTTTGAGACGAGAAATACAATTGTATAAACAAAAC
>CAYRIF010000131.1:0-7079 GCA_964424205.1 uncultured Roseivirgaceae bacterium
CGAAAAGGAATGTTGACATGCACGGGTCCTTGCGGGAATTCCTGACTTATATTGATAGCTTCATTGATGACTCTCGTTACTTGCCATTGTGCATCAGCATGGCTATAATCCACCGGAAGTGAATAACTCTTCTTGACGTGCTTTCCATAAATATTTTCTTGCCGGATGGTTTGTCCGTCAAGTTGGTCTATCCACTCAGGCGGACGATCTGCGGTGAGGATAAGCAAAGGAATTTGCTGAAAATATGCTTCCGCCACTGCAGGCGCGTAATTATAAGCTGCTGAACCAGAGGTGCATACCAGTGCCGTGGTCTCTTTTGTTTGCAATGATAACCCCAAAGCTATAAATGCCGCTGACCGTTCATCACTAATGGTACGTGTGGTAATTTCAGGATGTCTAACAAATGCCAAGGTCAGCGGCGCACAACGAGAACCTGGTGACAAAATCACGTGTTTAACGTTTTTCTGCACACAGATTTCAGCGATATTAAAAATAGGCGCTAGCATCATTTCTAACCTTTTAAAACACTTTCCAAAATATCACACTTCCATTTTGCTTCCTCCCACTCCGCCTGTGGATTTGAATTTTGCGTCACACCTGCTCCAGCGTATAGCAATGCCGTATCCTTCAGTAACTGCATACACCGAATATTTACGAATAAAAAAGTATCGTTAAACATATTTACAGGTCCTAAAAATCCACTAAAAAAATCCCTATCATGTTTCTCATTATTAATCAAAAAATCTTTAGCAGATTCCTTCGGCATCCCACACACTGCTGAAGTAGGATGAAGTAATTGAAGCATCACCGTGCCCAAATTTGGAAATTTAGTGACCTCCATATCAACCACGAAGTCAGTTTTCAAGTGTGCAAGCGAACCTGCTCTTGCCGTTCTAGGGCCTATTTCTTCAAATTCTCTTAATCTAATTTTCTTAAAGCAGTTAATAATATACCTGCTCACCATTGCCTGTTCCTCGATTTCTTTTTGTCGCCAAGCTACTTCCATCAAATCTATGTCCTTTCCTATTTTCTGAGTGCCCGCCAGTGCCACTGTTTTGAAAATTTTATTTTGCTCCACACTAATCAACACCTCTGGCGTGGCACCAATCCATGTACCAATGCCAGGAATAGCAACAACAGATATCAAAGCATTGGCATACTTTCCACATAATTTTTCAAAGACTTCCACCACATCAAAACCATCATTAAGCGGTGTTACTTTTAGCATTGACGGCACTACTTTTTCGAATGCCCCCTCATTTATATTCCTGATTGATTTCTCCACTAATGCTACATATAAATCAGAGGTATCTTGCCCTGTTACTTTATTGTCATTTATGTAATGAGAGTTACTTATATTATTGATATTCAATACGTTATCCTCTATTTCTTTAGAAACACTTGAATGAACAGCATCGGATACTTTAAGTTCTTTCTCTTTTGTTCCAAAGTAAATATCATTCTTAATAAATTGGCCACTTTTCCCCTCTTTTGACATAAACGGACTAAAAATAAAGCCACTTTGAAGCTCCTCTAAATCTGCAGTTACATTATGCTGTTTTCTACTTGTATCAATCAGCAAATGTTTATTTTCTTGGTGTGGCAACCGCCATAATGCGACCGAAAATCTATTACGCACAGCAACGGCAAAGAACCTCTGAAAAGATTCAAGATTCGATAGATTCGCTAATGTTTTTGATATTTCCTTTAATTGCTCCATCGGTTATTTATCTAAAACAGCCATTGTGATTCTACTCACACATACCAACTTACCCGCGTCATTGGTAATTTTTATTTCCCAAACTTGTGTTTTCCTACCAATATGCAATGGCTTAGTGATGCCATATACATATCCTGCTCGCACCCCTCTTATATGATTGGCATTGATTTCCAAACCTACACAATACTGCTTATCATTATTGATGCACATTGTGGCGGCCACACTGCCCAACGTCTCAGCCAGCACCACAGACGCACCTCCATGTAACAAACCCATGGGTTGATGCGTTCGCTTATCAACGGGCATTTTAGCTGCAATAAAATCTTCCCCCATATCAGTATACTCTATACCAATATGCTCAACGATGGTATTTTTATTCATATTGTTAAGCATTTCTACCGTTACCTTTGGATTTATCATAATTACTTAAACTAAAATTGCTTTATTTGCGCTTATAATTCAGACAAAAGTAATTTAAAAATTGAAAACCAAGAAAATCTTTTTAGTCCGGCATGGACAAACCGATTATAATCTAAAAGGCGTGGCCCAAGGAAGTGGCATCGATGCGCCAATTAATGCCACAGGCAGACAACAAGCCAAAGCATTCTTTCAAACCTATAAGGACATTCCTTTTGATAAAGTATATACCTCAGTATTACAGCGAAGCATTCAGTCTGTACAATCCTTTATAGCTTTAGACATACCACACGAAAAATTACTTGGGCTTAATGAAATAAGCTGGGGTAATAGAGAAGGGAAGTCCTTTGTAAGTGGAGAAGACCATTATAAAGTAGTGACTAACGCATGGAAAAACGGAGATGTAGATGCGAAAATTGAAGCAGGAGAAAGCCCTTTGGAGGTTCAAAAAAGGCAAAAAATAGCCTTGACACATATATTATCGCAAGAAAAAGAAGACACCATCCTCATCTGTATGCACGGACGAGCCATGCGAATTCTACTCTGCCTCATGCTTAATTATAACCTAAAACATATGGATTTATTTTCACACAGCAACCTAGGCGTTTATAAAATTAACTATAACGGCAGTAGTTTTTCGATTGAATCTGCGAACGATGTACGGCATTTAAATGCTAGTTTCTGATTTATAGTTTCTAATTCTTAATCTATTATTCTACAATCGTAAGTCACTACATCAAAACTCACTTTGGCACAATACTTGAACAAGTAGAAGAAAACAAAATTCAATAACATGAAAAATATTTTTCTTTACCTGACCATTCTTATCGCAGCCTCAGCTTGCACCACTCCGCAACGACTTGTTCCATTTACCTCATCCGTGCAAAGAGACACAGGCCTGAGCAACGAACAATTAAAGAAAGTACAGTTTTATACTTCCAGTAGGATTGTCTTATACCGCCAAATAGGAAAAAACACAACGGAAGTAGTTTCGGGAGAAATAAAAATCATTGATGGAAAAGAAGTAGAGCAGATTGTCATCAGAGAAAATACACCAGGCATTGTAGTCAGCAATACTACAGGTAATCGACTTGCTATCAGCTTTGAGGCAGGACAAGACAGGGCAATTATTTTTGGAAGCGTCAAACAAAGAAGGGGTGCATACACTATTTTGGCAAGGGACTGGGAAGGAAACGCTGCCATCATCGACTACGATGGCAAGGAATATAGACTTGCGCCGCAAAGCAGCAATGCCATCCTTCTTGTCAACCTGAAAAAACTAAACGCACGCAAAGTGAAATACAGGACAGCAGCAGGGAGAACATTGTAGTGGCATTGAAATTTACATCTCTTAGATGTACAAAATAAAACATTGATTAACAGTGTTGTTACAAAGTTTTAATGGTAATTTTGCACTGTAAATGAGTCAAGAAGAAACCATATCGCTTTATCAGCCACTTTTATATGCTGTTGCCTTCAGAATTTTGGGTAGAGTCGCAGATGCCGAAGACATCGTTCAAGACACCTTTTTGAAGTGGTTTAGCGTTGACCATCAAAAAATAGAAAACTCGAAAGCATACCTCGTCAAGTCAGTTAAAAATGCCTGCATCAATCATATCAATGTATTGCAGAGAAGGAAAGAAGTGTTTTTTGAGACCGTTGATTTTTCTCAATTTATAGGAAAATTAGAAATGCCAAATTTTGATTTGAAAAATGAAATCACAGAAGCCATTGGCACATTATTCAAAAAATTAGAACCTAACGAAAGAGCCGTTTTCTTACTAAAAGAGGTCTTTGATTTTGATTACAATGATTTGACGGAGGTATTAGACAAAACAAAAGAAAACTGCCGACAGCTATTAAGCCGTGCCAAAGACAAGCTCAAACAAGAGAAAGGCAGATTTAACCTTAACAAAGATACCCGCAATCAATTCTTAGATAATTTTTATAGCGCCACCTCGTTTGGCGAAATTGGAAATTTTATAGACGGACTTAAAAAAGATATTTCTGACAAAGTTGCTTTGAAAAAGTAATTTCAAATGGAACACGCACATTTATTAATTCAGAGAATAGAAGATGATAAATTGTGGGAAAAGCAATTAACCATCAGCAGAAACGAATATATCAAAGTATCTGGAAGCGTTAATACCAACCTATATTTTGTGGTTAGTGGTAGTTTAAGAATTTTTGTATTTGACGAAAACAAACAGCATACCATTCGTTTTGGCTATAAAAATAATATAATTGCCTCACTAGATAGTTTTATTTCTGAAAAACCCTCTGAAATTTACATTCAGGCAATAAAAAAATCAGAAGTCAAAGTAATTAACAAAAAATCAGTGAAGAAGCTAATGGCAAGTTCGAATGAATTACAGCAAAACTGGAATGAAATATTGGAGCAACTGATTTTGCAGCAAATTGATAGAGAGCGGGATTTACTCACTTCCTCGCCCACCGAACGCTATAAACGGGTACTGCAAAGAAGTCCCCAACTGTTTCAAGAAATCCCGAACAAATATATTGCCTCGTATTTGAGAATGACACCCGAAACTTTATCAAGAATGAAAAAGTCTTGATTTCAATCAATGTTTATTCAAAATACTAATCCCATTTTTGTAAGAAAAAACATGAAAATAGCGGCGGAAAAACTAATAACAGACTTAATTGAAAGGACAAGAGAAAATATAAATCAAGTAGAAAAATTTAGAGAATATTCAGACGAAGCATTAAACTATAAAGAGGATACATCAAGTTGGAGTGTTTTGGAATGCATTGAACACTTGAACCTATACGGAGATTACTATTTACCCGAAATGGAAAAAAATATCGCGAATAGCAAACACAAGGCAAGTACTATGTTCAAAAGTGGCATATTGGGAAATTATTTCGCCAACCAAATGCTACCCAAAGAGGGCATGAAAAAAATGCAAGCGCCAAAGGACAAGAACCCGATGGGCAGTCAATTGGAAAAATCGGTCATTGATAGATTTGAAAAACAGCAACACAAGACGCTAGAGCTTCTAGATAAGGCGAGACATGTGAGCCTTACCAAAACCAAAACGGCGATCAGCATCAGCAAATTGATTAAACTAAAATTAGGAGATACATTCAGATTTGTCATCTATCATAATCAGCGGCATTTGGCTCAGGCCAATAAACTGTATGCGAAAAAATAATAACTTAAACCATTACGTCATTCCTGCGAAGGCAGGAATCTCAAATTCATAGAAACAAAAGGTTCCTCCCGATAGTCACCGGGATGCAGAAATGACGTGCAAAATTAAGAGGAATTACAATTTATTGCTCTGAATTTTGTTATCTAGTAAAATATATTCATTTCTTTGTCACAAAATCAAAATCCACTTGTCTAGTGTAGGGAGGAGTAAATTATAAACGAAATAAAAAATCCTAATGATTATTATTGCATTCTTTATAGCGCACTGGTATTTATCGCTGTTTTTTCAAACTGTTTTTTTGCATCGCTATGCTGCACATGAAGCATTTACGATGTCTCGCAGAATGGAAAAAGTGTTTTTCTTTCTGACATGGTTTTTTCAAGGACCTAGTTACTTAAGCGCCTATGGGTATGGCGTTATGCACCGCATGCACCATGCTTTTGCCGATACAGAAAAAGACCCACATTCTCCGAAATACGATGAAACTATCATGAAAATGATGTGGAAGACCAAAACTATTTATTCTTCTATTATTACTAAGACTGTTGAAATAGAACCACGCTTCACTGAGGGCGTTCCACAATGGGAAGCCTTTGATAAATTTGCCCGTTCTTGGGTATCAAGATTACTTTGGAGCGTTGCATTTATCTTATTTTATGTTCAATTTGCAACCTCCCCTTGGTTGTTTTTATTGTTGCCTTTTAACCTTGCCATTGCACCTGTTCACGGGGTAATTATCAATTGGTTTGCACATATTTATGGCTACAGAAATTTTGAAGTGGGAGACACTTCAAAGAATTTACTACCATTTGATTTTTTGATGATGGGCGAAAGTTATCACAACAACCACCACAAGTATGGTACTCGTGCTAATTTTGGGGGTATCAGGTGGCATGAGATTGACCCCTCTTATCAGCTTATCAAATTTCTTGGATTGCTAGGCATTGTCAAACTCAAAAAGAGTCCTGAAATAAAACTGAAACGATCACGGAAGATGGCAGCATAAATTCTTTTCTGCACCCTTCAAAAGATTGTTATTTCAACCTGTTTTCACTATGTTGCAAACAAAAGTCTCAAACCCAGGGTAATTACATAGGGTCTGATGAAAAAGACCCAAGTGCGTTAGCTACGAGTAGCCAAAGTGCTAGATGTATTGTTATACTTCAAAGTGAAGGCTACGAAGTACCCGCCTGCCGTCAAGCAGGGATATGCTTGGGGCTCGTGTTAAAATACGTGACGGATTTTTAAGGTGCATGGATTTTTGGACTATTTCATTAAGTCCCTTGCACAACAAATTTAAAACTACCATTAATTTCCTGATATTCAACATGTTAACGTTTGTCAGCAAACCCTAAATACAGATAACAATAAAATGAACAAAGCAGCAAAATGAAGGGAATTTCCCGAGACTTGGCTACTACTTTCAGAAAGTGGAATTGATAAAAATTAACAAGCCATAGTTATTCAATAAAATGAAAATGATAGGATATTTATACGCTAGCATGTTACTAATTTCATTAGTACTCATCTATTTTGCCATGAAACAATATAGCAGTACAAAAGAACTACTAAATAGTGGCGTTAAAACATCAGCAGAGGTTATAGACCTGATTGAAAGCCGCGATGAAGATGGATATACCTACAAACCAGTATTTGAATACACAGATAAAACAGGAAGCAAACTCACCTTCGAAAGTGATATTAGTTCAAGTCCAGCACCCTATCAAATAGGGGATTATGTTGACATTATCTATTCACAAGATACA
>CAYRIF010000131.1:7179-9964 GCA_964424205.1 uncultured Roseivirgaceae bacterium
GGCTTCTTAATAGCAAACCATCTTTTTAAAGACTCCGAAATAGCCGAGTTAAAAGAAGAAACACTTAGTATTTTCAAAGGGAAATATGGAACTGTTGAAGGTTTACAAAAAGTTAAAAACGAAGAAAGTGAGTTTGATATTTTGAGGAAATATCTCTGCATACATTTTCCCCACAAACTATCAGCGGTGATATTCAAATATTTAGGACATCAAAAAATAACCGATATTCTTACAAAAATCATAAGCCCAAATGTAAAAGCAATTCAGTCCATGCTTTTTGTAAAAGCGCCTGAAAAGCCTGGGCAGTCATGGCATCAAGATGAATATTTCATTCCAACCAGAGACATGTCGCTAACCGGAGCATGGATAGCCATTGATGATGCAAACATAGAGAATGGATGTTTATGGGTAGTACCAGGTTCACATAAGCCCGCGATGCCCTTTAATAGAGTACCTTATCGCGGTGATGAATATGGCGAAAATGATACCATTCATTCTAAATATATAGATGATTCAAAGCTAATTCCAGTAACAGCAAAAAAAGGAGCTGCTATATTTTTTAATGGATATTTACTCCATTCATCACGCCGCAACAAAACAAAAGGCAAGTTTCGGACTGCACTTGTCAATCACTATATGAGCGCAGAATCATACTTGCCATGGGATCAGGATGGTAAGTACCAACTTACCGAAGATATGAGGGATATTGTAATGGTAGCAGGCGAAGATCCTTATAGGTATAAAGGAACCGTTAATATTTTAATGCCGTACCTGCGTGCGGATTTGCCGCAATAAAATACTACCACGTCACTGTTTGTCAACTAAACACCCCAGAACTAAGGTAACGGTCTCCCCTATCGCATACAATACTCACGATGAGCCCGTGGTCTATTTTTTCAGCAATTTTTACGGCAGCTGCAAAAGCACCACCACTACTCATGCCTGCAAAAATACTTTCTTCCTCTGCTAGTCTTTTCATCATTCTGGTCGCTTCATCCTGTGACACATCGATTGTCGTATCAACTCTTTCTTTCTCAAATATTTTTGGCAAAAATTCTGGGGACCATCGCCTAATTCCCGGAATTCTTGAACCATCCGTTGGTTGTACTCCAACGATTTCTACTGGCTTATTTTGCTCTTTCATATACCTTGAAACTCCCATAATCGTTCCTGTAGTGCCCATTGATGAAACAAAATGCGTGATTTCACCATTGGTAGCATTCCATATTTCAGGGGCGGTAGTTTTATAGTGAATGCCCCAATTATCAGGGTTGGCAAATTGATTAAGCATAAAATACCCTCCGCCATCTACTAGCGACTGTGCATATTCTCTGGAGTATTCAATTGTTCTTTCGGCAGGAGTCAGCACCACCTCCGCGCCATAAGCCTTCATGGTTTGAATTCTTTCAATAGTCGCATTCTCCGGCATTACCAACGTAATTGCAATACCATACTGTTTGGCAATCATTGCCAAAGCGATACCAGTATTTCCACTGGTGGCTTCCACCAAACGAATACCATTTTTGAGTTCTCCCCTATCCAACGCACCCTTAATCATACCATAAGCTGTACGATCTTTCACACTGCCACCAGGGTTTTGTCCTTCTAGTTTTACAAAAAGTTTCACACCTTCTTTTTGAAAAATATGCTTGACTTCCACCAGTGGTGTATTACCTATTAAGTCGATGATTGATCCCATAATGTTTTGCCCTGTGGTCCTTATTTAATTAGTGAACTTACCTGATGATAGTCGCTTTTGTAATAAACTGTAGAATTTGGGGCAACACTTTTTGTAATCCAAACATTACCACCAATAATACTGTCATGCCCAATAGTAGTTTTCCCACCAAGTATTGTTGCTTCGGCATAAATTACCACATTGTCTTCAATGGTAGGGTGTCTTTTAGTTTTTGCATATTTTTTATCTACGCTCAGTGCTCCTAGCGTAACACCTTGGTATATTTTTACATGATTTCCAATCTCCACTGTTTCGCCAATGACTATGCCCGTGCCATGATCAATACAAAAATATTCTCCAATAGTAGCCCCAGGGTGTATGTCAATTCCAGCTTTGCTATGCACATCTTCAGTAAGTATTCTCGGTAAATAGGGAATGTCCAATTTGTAAAATTCATGTGCCATACGATAAATAGCAATTGCCTTAAACCCTGGATATGTTCTAATTACTTCATGCGTATCGATGGCTGCAGGGTCTCCATTGTTAATTGCTGCTGCATCCTTCAAAAGCAGCTCATAAATCGTTGGGAGCTCCGCATAAAATGCATCTACTTTTTGCGTTGATTGCTCGCACGTTTTACTTAAAATTGTATAAAACTCATTTTTAACCGCATCGTATGCTTTTTCAAATTCTTTTGAATCACTATACGCCACATTAGACAATTCTGGAAACAGAAGCCCTAACAATCCAATGGCAGCATCACACACCAACCTAGGCGAAGGTGTCGGGTCTATTTCTTGATGGTTTAAAAATAATTTGGTTATAAAGTCTTGACTCATAAATCTGTTTTAATGATTAACTATAACGGATATGCTGTATAATAGTTCGCAATACGAATATTTTTTATATACGCTTCACAAAAAGATTAAAGGTATTTTCTAACCTAAATATGATGATTTTTCATAACTAGGGTCTGCTGAAAAACGTTAAAATGTTGATTATCAAGCAATTAATTGTAGTTCTACGGTTTGACGTGCAAGGGTTTTAACAAAATAGCACAAAAATCCTTGCACCTTAAAAATCCGTGATGGATTTTTAACACTAGCC
>CAYRIF010000132.1:0-9957 GCA_964424205.1 uncultured Roseivirgaceae bacterium
GTTAATATGTTGATTATCAAGTAATTAATTGTAGTTCTACGGTTTGACGTGCAAGCGTTTTAACAGATTAGCACAAAAATCCTTGCCCCTTAAAAATCCGTGACGGATTTTTAACACTAGCCCCAAGCACATCATCCCTGCCTGACGGCAGGCAGGTGCTTCGTAGCCTTCAGCTCGTGGTATAACAATACAACTTCGCTTTGTCTACTCGTAGCTGACGCACTTGGGACTTTTTCAGCAGACCCTATTTATATTACTTTAATATGTTTTGAAAACGCATCATAAACTTTATGTGCATCTATTAATTCGTTTTTTATAGTATGAAAAAATTCAGGATGCCATTGCACTCCGATAACTTTTCCTTCTGGCTCTTTATTGTAACCAAATGCTTCAATTAAGTCATCATAAGATTCTGCATAAACCGTTAAATCTTTCCCCAAATCTTTGACAGCTTGGTGATGAATGCTATTTACATGAGGGTTCGTTTCTTTTGAATAAATTTTAGCTAAAAATTCATTTTTAACAAAACGTATCGGATGCTTAATTGTGTCATATAATTCTGCTGAACGATGCTGATTCACATTTGGGTTTTGTGTTACAGTATCTTGAAAAAGTGTACCTCCAAAATAAACATTCATGAGCTGAAAGCCACGGCAAATTCCTAACACCGGCTTAGAATTCTTTATAGCATAATCTAAAATTTTCAATTCATATTGATCTCTATAAGCGTCACCTTTCCAATTTCCAATTGGTTTTTCACCATACGTTTCTGGTGCTAAATCTGTGCCTCCTTGAAAAATAAAACCATCCATTTCTGAAAGAATATCGTAAAAACATTCATCTTCAACATCAGGAATTAAGATAGGAAGTATCCCTTTTCTAGTGATATATTTTGCCATATCATTTTCGATATAGCTTAAGGATTTTGCTCCAAAAACCAACCGATTCATATCTGGATACATAAAACATGCTGATATTCCAATTTTTATCATAGCATTAAATATTATAAAGCTTTTGTGTACAGCATTTTAAAATCATGACGTGTTACCGGTTTTGGATTAGATGGATGGCAAAAATCGGCTTCAGCTAATTTTGAAAGCTCCTCTATATGTTCTGTTTTCACACCAATATCAGAGAGTTTTTTTGGGATTTCAAGTTTATCATTTAATTCAAAAAGACTATCAACTACTTGATGTCCAGCATTATTTCCTAATCCTAAAGCTATAGCCATTTTATCAAAGCGTGGCTCAAAACCATTGTAATTAAATTCCATTCCATAAGGTAAATTTACAGCATTGGCTAAACCATGATGTGTATCTAACAAACTCGATAATGGATGTGCTAAACTATGTACAACACCTAATCCTTTTTGAAAGGCAACTGCTCCCATTAACGAAGCCAAGAGCATTTTACTTCTGGATTCTACATCTGGTTTGTGTGTTGCATTTACTAAAGATTCTGATATAAGTTGCATACCTTCCAAAGCAATACCATCGCACATTGGATGAAATCCTTTCGCTAAATAAGCTTCCATATTGTGGGTTAAGGCGTCCATTCCCGTTGCCGCTGTAATGAATGAAGGCAATTCCATCGTTAACATCGGATCTGCAAAAACAATTTTTGCCATTAATTTTGGATGAAAAAGAATACGTTTCTTTTTCGATTCATCTTCCGAAATGATGGCACTTCTACCTACTTCGCTTCCAGTTCCCGCTGTTGTTGGAACAGCAATAAAATGTGGCACATCTTCGGTTACATATTTATCTCCTCCAATTAAATCGTCATAATCAAAAAGGTCTCTTCTGTGGTTTACACGTAACACAATTGCTCTTGCAACATCAACAGCAACGCCTCCACCAATACCAATTACACAATCTCTTTTTGTTTGGTCAAACATGACTCCTCCTTCAATCACATCAGATTTAATGGGGTTTTTATGCATACCATTATAAACTTCAGCACGCATTCCTTTTGCTTCAATATCCTGAGCGATTTTCTTAAAGAAAGGTAATTCCGCAACATTTTTATCCGTCACTAATAATGGTCTACTTAAGCCATTACTTTTTAAATAACTGTATAATTCGTTAATCGCTCCAGCTCCAAATCGTATTGGCGTTGGGAAATTAAATCCATAAACTTGATCTATATTCATTTGTTAATATTATATAATTTCAAAATATCTTTTTGTTTCCCAATCGGTAACTTCGGCAGCAAACTTTCTCCATTCCCATGCTCTGGTACTTGTAAAATGCTCAACAAAATCTTTGCTAAATAATTTTTTAGCAATTTTTGAGTTTTTCATTTTATTTGAAGCTTCAATAAGGCTTGAAGGGAATATGCCATTCGTTAAATTTTCATAACCATTACCTTTAGTTTCTTCAACCTCAAGTTTTAATTTATTTTTTATACCATACAATCCACTTGCCAAACAAGCTGCCATTGCGAGATATGAATTTACATCAGATCCAACAACACGATGTTCTATTCTTGTTGCTTTATCACTTGGTGTTAGTATTCGTAATGCCGTAGTTCTATTATCAATTCCCCAGGTTTGTGTTGTTGGTGCCCAAGCTCCTTCAACTAATCTTTTATAACTATTAATTGTTGGTGCGAACATTGGCAATATTTCTGGCAAACACAACAATTGTCCTGCAACATAACTTTGCATAAGGGTACTCATTTTACTTTTTGATGTTGCATCATAAAAAATGTTCTTTCCGTCTTTCCATAAACTTTGATGAATATGTCCACTACAACCCGGAAGCTGGCTCGTTTGTTTTGCCATAAAGCTAGGAATAATACCATGCTTAAAACCTATTTCTTTAACGGCAGTTTTAAACAAAGCTGCACGATCTGCAGCTTCTAATATATTGGTATAAACTATTGCAGCTTCTGTAACTCCTGGGCCAGTTTCGGTATGTAAACCTTCTAATGGAATGTTAAATTGCTCCATTAATTCAAATAAATCATGAAAATAGGCACTGTTTTCAGACATTTTCAAAATAGAATATCCAAACATACCAGAGGTCAACGAATTTAAATTCACAAATTGTTTGTCATGAATATTTGTTGTAGTTTCTCTATAATTAAACCATTCAAATTCTTGCGAAAAAAATGGTTTGTAATTCATTTTATCAGCTTCATCTATAATTTTTTTCAGTAAAGTTCTTGGGCAAACTGCAGCTGTTTCTTTACTTCCATCACTAAAATCAGCTAGCATAAATGGGGTGTCATTTTCCCAAGGGATGGTTCTAAAGGTTTCAATTGCCAATGTAGCATCAACATCTCCATAACCTGTATGCCAACCAGTAACTTTTACGTTATCATAGTCATCATCTACCATATCCCATCCAAAAACTACACTGCAAAATCCGAAATTTGAATTTAGAGCAGAAATAAATTTGTCTTTACTCATAAATTTACCACGTAAAACGCCATCAATATCTACAATTGCAACTTTTACTTTGCGATGCTCACTTGATTTTAATTTTGCTATTACTTCGTCTTTTTTCATAATTATGATTGCATTTTTTTATTGAGAAAAACTAAAAAGTATAAATATGACAAACCTACTATTCCGAAGAAAATAAGTGCTAAATAAAAATTAAAATAGGTCATTGCTATTAATGATATGGTGGCAATAACTAATGCTACTGCAGGAAACAATGGATAAAATGGCACTTTAAAAGGTCTTTCCATTTTGGGTTCGTTTTTACGTAATGCAAAAAACGAAAACATAGAAACTATATACAAACATAGTGCTCCAAAACAAGCTATCGTAATAATCTCACCTGTTTTTCCTGTGAATAGAATTATAATTCCTACAATCATATTTACGATTAAAGCATTCGTAGGTGTTTGAAATTTTGGTTGTACTCTCCCTAATAATTTCGGGGCATAACCTACACGACCAAACTCAAAAGTTGCTCTTGCTCCAGCCAAAATAATTCCGTGAAAGGATGCTACCAAGCCTAAAAGACCTATCCCTACTAATAGTTTATACAAAACATGACCACTATTTACAACATGAGATAACGCTAAAGGCAATGGTGAATCTGAAGCAATAGTACTACCTTCTGGATATACAACAGCCTCCCAGCCTGCAACGCCAACTGAAGCTACGAATGTTAAAATACATAACACTACTAATGTTAATATAGCCGACCCAAAACCTATTAAAATACTTTTTTGTGGATTCTTAGCCTCTTCTGCTACATTAGCAACGCCTTCAATAGCAAGAAAAAACCATATAGCAAATGGAATTGCAGCAAATATTCCTGCATATCCATTTGGAAAGGGGTTGATTTGCAAATTACTAAACTCAAATTCTGGTAAAGTTACTCCAGCAAAAATAAGGAGTTCAATTACTGCTAAAACTGTTATAACCAACTCAAAAGAAGCTGCTAATTTTACTCCTAAAATATTTATTATTGTAAAAATTAAATAGGCTCCTATTGCAAAAGCAATCAAATCTATTGATGGGTACAACAAATGCAAATACGCTCCTATTGCAGCAGCAATAGCAGGCGGAGCAAAAACAAATTCTATATTTTGTGCTATTCCTGCAACAAAGCCTAAATGTTTTCCTAATCCTCTGTTGGCATATTCAAAAGCACCTCCTGCTTTTGGTATTGCGCAAGCCATTTCTGTATAACTAAACGTAAATGTTACATACATTATAATTATAAAAACAGTTGCAATAGCCAAGCCATAAGTTCCGCCTTCTGCCAAACCTAGATTCCATCCGAAATACATGCCAGATATTACATACCCTACTCCCAACCCCCAAAGCATCAACGGGTTTAAGGTTCTTTTCAATTTAGCTTCACTCATATTTTATAGTTTTTTCAAATGGCTGCAAAAGCCCTTTCGTAGATATTATTTTTACAACTTGATTTCTATCGGTTCTTGCCTGAAATAGTTGAAAACTATCACTAGCTAACTGAAATTTATCTGCATAATCTTGAGTAAACGGCTTGTCAATATATGTTTGTTGAGCATGTATTGACATAAAAGCAAATACGGCGGTTAGTACTACTATTATTTTTTTCATTTTTTAAAATAATTTTTAAATTTTTGTGCGTAAATGAAAAGATTTTGGTCTTGTTAATTGCTCATACCCTATTGAAGATAAGGTACAGCCTCTACCAGTATTCTTAACTCCTGTCCATGCTAAATGGGGATCTAGATAATCGCATCTATTCATAAACCAGGTTCCTGTTTCTATCTTATTTCCTAAAGAGAGCGCTTTTTCATAATCATCGGTCCAAATAGAAGCCGTTAAGCCATAAGCACTATCGTTCATTAAAGACAATGCTTCTTCATCGCTTTTCACTTTCATTATCCCCACCACCGGGCCAAAACTTTCTTCTGTCATTACATCCATACTGTGATTAACATCGATAAGAACTTGTGGCGCCAAATAATTTGAACCCATTTGTGTTTCAGGAAATAATGTTGGATCTATCAATGCTTTTGCGCCTGCTTTTTGAGCAACTTCAATTTGAAATTTAATATATTCAGCACCACCTTGTTTTGCCACAGGCCCCAAATTTGTATCTACATGAAGTGGATTGCCAAGCTTATATTTTTTAGTCAGTTCTACAAATGCTTCCACAAAACGATCAAAAACATACTCTTTTACATAAATACGCTCAATTCCGCAACAAGACTGACCGGAATTAAAAAAAGCACCATCAACCAAATTTTCAACATAAAAATCTAAATTAGAATCATCACAAACATAAGCCGGATCTTTACCTCCAAGCTCTAGACCTAAACCTACAAAACTTTCTGCCGCAACTTTTTGAATATGATGCCCACCATTAACAGAGCCTGTAAAAGAAACAAAATCTATTCTCTTATCGCGAATTACATTTGCCGTATCTTCATGATTGAGATGTAGGTACTGAAAAACACCTTCGGGTAAACCAGCTTCTATAAAGGCCTCAGCAAAACGTTCGGCTACTAAAGGGGTTTGTGCTGAGTGTTTTAATAGTATCGTATTACCAGCTAGTAAGGCAGGCACTATCGTATTTATTGCAATAAGGCATGGATAATTCCATGCCGGAACAACAAATACAGTACCTAAAGGTTCTCTTTTTATAAATCTATCAAAGCCTTGAATTTTATCAACATGTACGTCAGAAAGAGAAATTTCTGCAAGATCGAGCATCCCTTTTGCCCTACTTATTGTTCCGTCAACTTCAAAGGGAGAATAGATAATTGGTCTTCCCATTTGCCAGCTAATTTCTTTACTTATTTTTGTCTTGTTGCCTTCAAATGCCTTGATAAATTTTTCGATATAAATCTTTCGCTCTGTGAGAGAAATGTCACACCATGTTTTTTGAGCTCTTTTTGCTTTGCCCAAAGCACTTTCAATATCAGGAGCCCCATGTAACTGACACTCTTTATATACCTTGTTATCAACAGGTGAAATAATCTTGAAAGTATTCATTTGTTTTATTTTTAAAATTATATGTGTATATCTATTACTGTCATCCGAGAAAAAAATCGATTATTTTTCTCGGATGACAGTAATTAAAAGTAAAAAAATAAATTCCATATATTTTAGCCAACATACATTGTTTTTAAACCCTTTGTTAAAATAAATAAAAATAAATTTGTTTTTTAATTTTCTTGGAGGAAATTACACCTCTCCTGTTTTAATAATAGTAATTTTAATAAAATACCTTGCTGTGAATTTTAAATACATTTCATTTCTTGTTATCTTTATCTTATTAGTCAGCTGTAGTAAAGTTATACATGAAGTTAAAATTTTACAAGTTCCAGGTAAAGATGAATTTTGTAAAGTTGATGTTGCAGGAGTTTCCATTTTACCTAGTGGACGGTATGCGACACCCGTAGGTGAATCTATACGAATCACTAATGATCCATACGGAATGGCAATTTCACCAGATGGAAAAACAGCAGTTACCCTGCATGGTGGGCCATTTACAATCATCAATCTCAGCACTTTAAATACCACGCGTATTCCTAGTGATGATGGTAAAATTCTCTCGCCATTGCATAATGGGTCTTTTTTAGGCGTCGCTTTTTCTGATGATTCTAACAAAGTATATTTAAGTGGTGGTGATGGTGGTGCAGTAATAGTTTATGATGTTAATAATCTAAAAAAAATAGATTCAATTAGCCTTAACGGAATAATAAATGGTATAGATTATCAAGATAGCTTCACCTCAGACCTTATGCTAAATAAGGGTAATAATGAGTTATTAGTGCTAGATAGAGCTAATTTTAGAATGGTTCGAATCGATTTATCCTCCAAAAAGCTTACTGCTTCCATTAAAGTAGGTCGTCAGCCATTTGGAATTGCATTAAGTCCTGATAAAAAACAAGCTCTCGTAGCAAATGTAGGGATGTATTCTTACCCTACCATTGAAGGAGCTACTCCTGAAAATATCGATGACCTAAGAATATCACACCAACCCTATGGAAATAACACGCCTGAATCTATACATGGTACATTGGTTGAAGGCAAACAAATTCCTGGGCTCGGTAGCCCGTTGCATCCAGATGCTATGAGTGTTTTTACCATTGATTTGGACAAAAATGAGGTAATCAGTAAATTCAAAACAGGCTATCAGATTGGTCAAACTGTAGAAGATGCCGAAGTCGTTGGTGGTGCTAGTCCGAATTCAATAGCTGTAGGAAAACAGTTTGCCTATGTTACCAATGCATCTAATGACAATGTGTCGATTATCGATCATACAAGCCAAAAAATAGTAGGTCATATTCCTATTCAAATTGACCCTCGTATTGATAAACTTCGGGGTTCATTGCCTTTTGGAATAACGATGAGTAAGGATGAAAAAACATTATACGTTGCACTTTTAGGCTTTAATGCTGTTGCGGTGCTTGATATCCCTTCTAAAACAACAAAAGGGCTAATTCCTACAGGATGGGGACCCACTAGAGTAGAATTATCAAAAGATGAAAAAGAATTATATATTGTCAGTATTAGGGGCTTAGGTGCAGGACCTAATGGTGGCAGAGATTTTGTAAAATCAGAACTCGGTTCTTATATTGGATCTATTCAACTAGGAGGTTTTCAAAAAGTACCTGTACCTTCAGTAGATGAATTGGCTACCTATACAAAAACAGCTATTGACAATACATTTGTTGAAACTACTATAGCGGATGATGGGGAAAACCCTTTGCCGCCATTACCTGGTTTACGTCAAAGTCCTATAAAACACGTTGTATATATCACCAAAGAAAATAGAACCTATGATGAGATATTTGGGCAGTTAAAAGGTGCAAAAGGAGACAGTACACTTGCTAGATATGGCATTAATAACACCTACACATTACCTGATTCTCTTAAAGCAAAATTTCCAAATCTTCGAATTTCTCCTAACCATATAAAAGCGGCCAAACAATTTGCTTTTTCAGATAATTATTATTGTGACAGTGATGCATCTGTTCATGGTCATCACTGGTTGGTAGGTGTCATACCTAACGAGTGGGTTGAATCTAATGCAAATACGACTAAAACCGTAAAGCTATTTTCAAAAGCACCCGGTAGAAGATTTCCAAAAACCATAGGCAGTGTTGACCCAGAAGATTATGCCGAAATTGGCGGACTTTGGGAAGCCATGGAAAGAGCTGGTGTTGCCTTTTATAATTTTGGGCAAGGCAATGAAAGTGGACACGAGCGGGAAGACTGGTATGATGTAAATACAGGTGCTGCCCATGCAGTAATGATTCCTCAACAAAACGCACTTTTTAAAAGAACCAGCCATAATTACGCCGGTTATAACACAAATATTCCGGACCAATATAGAATGGATCAGTTTGAAAAAGAATTTACCGAAAAATGGATTGATGGTATTGAGGAAATGCCTCCATTTGTCACCATGATGATCCCTAATGATCACGGTGCTGGACCAAGACCCGAAGACGGGTATCCTATGCGGCAATCATTTATGGTAGATAATGATCTAGCGGTAGGGAGAGTTTTGCATTTTTTATCAAGAACTAAATACTGGAAAGACATGCTTGTGATTATTACCGAAGATGATCCGCAGGGCGGAGTCGATCATGTTGATGCACATCGTTCTGTTTTAATGATGGCAGGGCCGTATGTAAAAAAAGGATATGTCTCTCATACACATGCCAATTTTGGAGCTATTTTAAAAACCATTTATAATATTTTAAATGTTCCTTATGTAAATCATTTTGATCTGACCGGTACTTTATTACAAGATTTTTTCACAAATCAGCCAGATTATACACCTTACACTTTAGAACGTCATGATGGTAGAGTATACGATGCAGAGTTGTCTATGAAAAAATACCATAAAACCATTGACTGGCGTAAAATAGAACAAGGTCCTGTTATGGATGATGTGGAAGATGCAAAAAAAAATCACACTAAAAATAATGCTAGTAAATAATATTTCAATTTGGTTGAAGAAATAAAGACGATGCGGGATTTCGGTTTGATCAAACCTAGGCTTATTCCAGCTTACTTATAATTCCTTACCACCCCCAGCTTGGAAATATAAAAGTTCTATTTTATGCATCCCTGCTTAGGGCTATTTGGCCATTTTCAATTTTTGTGCTATACCACCCATCATTTTTAACCACAAGTAGCTCTGAAATATAAAAACGACTGCCGTCATTTGACGAAGTACTAAAAGTATAAACACCTTCTTTTAGAATATTTATCTATCCCGTAAAAATGAGTCCAAAATTCTTTGGAAAATGTGCATCATTATAAGGGTAAACAAAATTAGCCCGCATTATTCATCGTTTTAACAAAGTACATTTGTAACACCCTTACTATCAGCTAATCAATTGGTATTCCGCTTAAAATCAAATAGCCCAAATTTGGTGGTACTTGCCATTATTATCTTGGCACATCTGCTTCGCCTGACTGGCAGACAGGCCGCAAAATCCTCGAAATATACTCATATCTCTTCGGTATTCCCC
>CAYRIF010000133.1:0-3699 GCA_964424205.1 uncultured Roseivirgaceae bacterium
TAATCTAAAGAGTCAATACCCAGGTCTTTGACAAGGTTGGCATCAGGCGTAATTTCTGTAGGTGCAAGACCTATTTTGTTTACTAGAATATGCTTTACGCTTTCATATATTTTGTCCATGGTCATATTTTCTAGTTCTGCTAACAAATATAACAATTTCCTACGGATTTGCTAAAAGTACATTTCCCTATTTATTTTTTAATGATAAGACAAATTTTTATGTTATTGCTAAGGTTTTAAGTAATTTTCGGATTATGGCAGAGAAGATAAAAAAGATAGATAAAATATTGGTTGCGAACCGAGGAGAAATCGCAATTCGGGTGTTGCGAGCGGCATCGGAATTACGAATCAGAACGGTGGCAATGTATACTTACGAAGATAGGTATTCTTTGCACAGGTACAAGGCAGATGAGGCGTATCAGATTGGAAAAGACACAGACCCGCTGAAGCCATACCTTGACATTGAAGAAATAATTGGGCTAGCTAAATTGCATCATATTGACGCTATTCACCCTGGATATGGATTTTTATCTGAGAACGTAACCTTTGCAAGGAGATGCCGCGAGGAGGGAATCATATTTGTAGGGCCTGAGCCTGAGGTGATGGAAAATTTGGGAGATAAAGTGGCGGCCAAAAACATTGCCATTGCTGCGAATGTCCCAATTATTCAAGACAGTAAAAAGGATTTGACGACTGTTAGCATTGCTAAAAAGGAGGCAAAGAAAATTGGTTACCCAGTGATGGTAAAGGCGGTGTCAGGAGGTGGTGGTAGAGGCATGCGAATTGTTCACAAAGAGGAAGAATTGGAGAAAGCTTTTGTGGGTGCAAGGAATGAGTCACTGAATGCTTTTGGCGATGATACTATTTTTCTTGAAAAATATATTTTAGATCCCAAGCATATCGAAGTGCAGATAATGGGTGACAACTATGGTAATATTGTCCACCTATTTGAAAGAGATTGTTCGGTGCAGCGCAGGTTTCAAAAAGTTGTTGAAATAGCACCGTCACCCACATTGACGCAAGAGACCAAGGCTAAAATATATGAGTATGCCCTTACTATTTGTAGATATGTAAATTATAATAATGTAGGTACGGTAGAGTTTTTAGTGGACAAGGATGAAAACATTTACTTTATAGAGGTAAATCCGAGAATTCAAGTAGAACACACTATTACTGAGGAAGTTACCGGGATTGATATTGTGAGATCTCAAATATTAATTGCACAAGGTAGACGGCTTGATGACCCGAGGATTTATATTAATAGTCAAGATGATATCCGCTGCAACGGTTTCGCAATTCAATGTAGAATAACAACTGAAGATCCACAAAACGATTTTAAACCTGATTATGGGCGAATCATTGCTTATAGAAATGCAGGAGGATTTGGAATCAGGTTAGATGAAGGAAGTTCTTATCCTGGGGTAAGAATTTCTCCGTTTTTTGATTCAATGTTGGTAAAAATTTCTTCATCAGGGCGAACGTTGAAAGGTGCAGCGCAGCGACTTCACAGAACGTTGACGGAGTTTAGAATTAGAGGGGTAAAAACGAACATTGGGTTCCTGGAAAATGTGTTGGCGAATCCTACCTTTTATCACGGAGAAGCGACGGTTGGATTTATTCCCAATCATCCAGCGTTGTTTGAAATTCCAGATAGGCTAGACAGGGGGACAAAAGCACTTCGCTATTTGGCGAATGTTGTGGTCAACGGAAATAGTGATATAAAAGAAGTTAATCCTACTAAAAGGTTTAAGATAGCCAAGGCACCTTTCTACGATAAATATAGTGCTTATCCTGAAGGGACGAAGGACAAGTTGAACGCTTTGGGCAGAGAGAAATTTGTGAAGTGGATTAAGGCTACCAAGAATATTTTATACACGGATACCACTTTTCGAGATGCCCATCAGTCGCTGCTAGCAACAAGAATGCGAACCATCGATATGTTACAAGTGGCAGAAGGTTATGCCAAAGCACATCCGCAGACATTTTCGATGGAGGTTTGGGGTGGAGCAACCTTTGATGTGGCGATGCGTTTTTTGAGCGAAGATCCTTGGGATCGATTACGGTTGATCAGAGGGGCAGTACCAAATATTTTATTGCAAATGTTGCTAAGATCTTCTAATGCAGTGGGTTACAAAGCCTACCCTGATAATTTGGTAGAAAAATTTGTTGAAAAATCTTGGGAGACTGGCATTGATGTATTTAGAATTTTTGATTCGCTCAATTGGGTTGAGTCAATGAAAGTAAGTATCAAAACTGTCCTTGAACGTACTGAAGCATTGGCAGAGGCATCAATTTGTTATACGGGTGATATTTTGGACAGAGAAAATACAAAGTATGACCTGCAGTATTATGTAGATTTAGCAAAGCAACTGGAAGATTTGGGCGCGCATACTTTGGCAATTAAGGATATGGCTGGTTTGTTGAAACCCTATGCGGCTGAGCAACTAATTAGGATCCTAAAAAAATCAGTGGATATTCCGATTCACTTGCATACGCATGATACCTCTTCGGTGCAGTCCGCCACTTATGTCAAGGCGATTGAGGCGGGTGTGGATATTGTAGATGTGGCACTGAGTTCGGTTTCTGGGTTGACCTCGCAGCCAAACTTTAATTCCATTGTCTCTTCTATGAATCAACACAAACGTCATCAGGAATTTGATATCGATTCGTTGAATGCATATTCTAACTATTGGGAAACAGTGCGTGAATATTATTATCCGTTTGAGTCAGGGCTGAAAGGCGGAACAGCCGAAGTGTATAAACATGAAATTCCTGGAGGGCAGTATTCAAATTTAAAGCCACAGGCGATTGCGTTAGGGTTGGAGCATAAGTTTGAGGAGGTGAAGAAAAACTATGCCATTGTCAATGAAATGTTTGGCAATATTGTGAAGGTAACGCCTTCGTCGAAAGTGGTGGGAGACATGGCGATTTTTATGACATCAAATGGTTTCACGGTAGAAGATATTATGAAAGAATCGGGCAACCATTCTTTTCCTGAATCGGTAGTGAGTTTTTTCAGAGGTGATTTAGGACAACCCCACGGTGGCTTTCCAAAAAAGCTGCAAAAGATAATTTTGAAAGGTGAAAAGCCTTATAGAAACAGACCAAATGCACATTTGAAACCGATAAATTTTGATTTAGAATATAAGGCATTTCATAAGAAATTTGATAAATCGCTGACTGAATTAGATTTTCTTTCGTACGCACTTTATCCAAAAGTCTATGAAGACTATTATACTAGAAAACAGATTTTTGGAGAAGTGACGCATATTCCGACGCCTGCTTTTTTCTATGGACTGAGAAATAATGAGGAGATAATTGTAGAAATTGGGAAAGGAAAATCTATTATCATCAAGCTGCTTTTTGTGTCAGAACCCGATGACGAAGGAATTAGAAGAGTATCTTTTGAACTGAATGGACAGACAAGGAGAATTGAAGTGAAAGATGCGGCATACAAATCTACTAAGGAAGTGCACAGAAAAGCAGAAGTGGATACTGAAATTGGAGCGCCACTGCAAGGCAGGATTAGTAAGGTGCTGGTGAAACGAGGTCAGGAAGTGAAAGAAAATACACCATTATTTGTGATTGAGGCCATGAAAATGGAAACTACTGTCGCCGCACCATTTGCCGGGAAAGTCAAAAAGATTGTTTTATCTGAAGGTGTAATGGTTGCTCAGGATGATTTAGTGGTAGAGATGGA
>CAYRIF010000133.1:3799-9950 GCA_964424205.1 uncultured Roseivirgaceae bacterium
ACCTTCCATTAGGAATATCAATAGTAAAAGTAGTGCCAATTTTTAGTTGAGACTTAACTTTGATAGTACCACCTAGTTTTTTGATGATTTCATGCACCACATAAAGCCCTAGGCCTGAACCATTACTTTGTTCTGAAGCACGATAAAACATATTGAATATCCTACTGACGTGTTCTTTTGGAATTCCATTTCCGTTATCTTCAATGATGATGCGGGCTTTTTCGTAGTCGGTAGTAATGTTTACTTTGATAAATGGGTTGTCGATATAGGTTTTTTTGTAATGAACGGCATTAATGATGATATTCTGCAAAGCATCTTTTATGCGGCTTTGGTCTGAGTGAAAAGGGGCGTTGTGCTTGATGACAATGTTTCTTATTACATTGTCAGCATCCTTGATGTAATGCAGCTGTGAAAATATTTCATCGAATAGCGAATCAAAATTAATTTCATCGCTCCGCACAAAAAGACTCGAATTTCGAGAGTAATGAATGATATTATCAAAAACACTTTCAAGATTATTGATACAACCAGTCATTTTATCAAGGTATTTTATCTTCTTATCAGCACTTGCCTCTATTTTTGTAATATTAATTAATCCCAATACTGAGGCCAGTGGTCCTCTTAAATCGTGTGCAGCTCTGTAAACAAAGTTGTCAAGTTCATGGTTAATTTTTAATAACTCTTCGTTTTTATCTTGTAATTTTTTTTCAGCGTGTTTACGTTTGCTGATACAGCGTAAGTATATTAATAAGCCTTCCCTTGTCATGCAGCCATGTACTTCAAACCACTGGTTGGTTGGTGCAAATAGTTCTTCAAAGTGAATGTCAACTTTGTTTTTAAAAGCGGCATGAAATTGCTTATAAAACTTGGTTGATGTTGACACTGAAAATTCATTCCAAATTACCTTTTCTAACAACTCATTTTCACTTTTTTTGAATAATTTCTGTGCCTGTTCATTGATATGGACAAATTTATAGCGGTCATCAATTATGAACATGGCATCAGTGAATCTTTCGAGTACATTTACCCTGTTTTCCCCTTTGCTAATTACCTCTGTACTTTCTTGTAAAAAAAGGATTACCAAAAAACCAATTTTTATAGTTTTTAATCTGATTGTATATTTTTGACCTCTATCAGCAATATTGAATCCTATGATGTTACCCGGTATTTTTTTTCCTTTTAGAGCCTTGCTGAAGTAGAAATTAAAGAGATCAATATCTTCAAATTCAAATATTTCAGTAATAGTATGGTTGGTTTTAGTGTGTCCCGTTAATGTTTTGGCACTTGCACTGACATCTTGAATGTTTTGTTCATTGTCAATAATGATAAATGGAGCAGTGTTATCAAGTAGTGATTTATAGATGTTTTTTGATGATTTGGCACTTTCAGCCTCGAATTTCTGAAGTTCTAATTTACCAGTTAATTGTTTATTTGTAATCTCTACCTTTTCAAGACTGCGCTCTAACTCCTCAATTTTAGCTATAATATTGTCTGCAGAAAGAAGCCGTTCAATTTTTTGAACTTGTTTAGTAGTAATTGATTTCAAAGTTTTAATAATTACTTAAAAAAAATAGTTTTCAGATTCAATAAAAATTTTCACCTAAATCTGATTGGTACGTAAACGTATTGATTTTTAAAATTGAAAAAAAACTAAAAAAGTATAGAAATTCAATATGACATATTTAGTATAAAATGTCAATTTAATACAAAGTATGCGTGAAGAAAAAGTTTAATAAGGAATGCCTAACTTTTTGTAAATGAAGTGCATGAGCCAGGCTGGGCCAACTAGTAAAAACTGTAAGTCTTTAAGAAATGATGGCTTTTTTCCTTCTACATGATGACCATAAAATTGACCTATCCAAGCGACTATGAAAATGGCGATGCAAATAGCCCAAAGAGGGGCGAACGCAACAAGGGATAATGTATTGGCGGCAAAGAGGCAAAGCGCTGAAAATAAGGACATTCCGACGGCAAGTGTGGGCGACAGCCGAATGTAATAGAATAATAGTAAGACCAGGGCAACCATACCCCAATTCATATAGGAAGACGAACTATTAAATAGGTCATTTAGTACAGTGGACGGAATAGACCAAAGCAGCCCAACAATGCTAAAAAATATTAATGGTACACATATCCAATGAATAAATTTGTTGGTCATATTTTGATGACTTGAACCATATTCCGTTAATAAAGCCTCTATTTTTCGCATGTCAGATTTATTTGTTTAGTGTTCAATTTACTTTAGTTTTTACTTTTTTCCAAGCCTTTATCTGCCAATGAACGTGCCCTGTGGAAAGGTGGTTTCCATTTTTGTCATGTATTTTCACCTCGCAAGTAATAATAATAGCATCTTGTCGTTGCAGCGGTGTCACTACTTTTTCGTTTAATTCTTTGTCTGTTATTTCATAAAAAGCAAAAGCTTCCATTTTTCCTTGATAGTGATATTCCATTTCTAATGTTTTCAAAATTAGGCGGTATGCTTTAGCGTCTAGTTTAGAAGCGAGTAGTAGCCCCGTCGTGAATTCAGATAGCGTAGCCAAGGCGCAGGCATGCAGCCCTTTAATGTGATTAAAATTCCTTCTTTTGTAAGGCAACTTTGTTTTCAGATGAGCGTCGCCTACCGCTACCACTTTAAATCCGTGGGGCTTATTAAATGGAATCGCACTGTTTAAGGCAATATTTAGTATTTTTAAGTAGAAATTTGAAGTTTTAGCTTTTGCTAATAATGAATCGAGTTTTGACATTTTATTTGTTAGAATTTTTTAAAGGTAACAATTATATATGCTAAGTTTTTGGGAAAAGCAATCATTTATCAATTACGATTATATTGTTGTGGGTGGAGGCATTGTAGGGTTATCCACCGCAGCAGTAATTAAAGAAAAGAAGCCGCTCGCAAAAATATTGGTTTTGGAAAGGGGAATATTCCCAACAGGAGCGAGCACGAAAAATGCAGGGTTTGCTTGTTTTGGTAGTTTGACCGAGTTGCTGACCGATCTGAAAGTGATGGGTGCTGATGAAACGCTAAATATTGTGGAAGAAAGATGGAAGGGATTGTTGGCGTTACGACAGCGGCTTGGTGATGCTAAAATCGACTTTCTTAATTATGGAGGTCATGAGCTTGTAAGGGACAAAGAGATGAACTGTTTGGAAGAAATCGACAAAGTAAATGAATGGCTAAAGCCAATTTTTAAGGAACGGGTTTTTGAGGAAAAAGGACATCTGTTAAATGACTTTGGGTTTGATAGAAAAGCAGTTAAAAGTCTCATATTCAATAAGTTTGAAGGACAAATTGATACAGGCAAGATGATGAGAAGCTTAATCAACTATGTGAAGGAGATAGGTGCTGATATTTTAACGGGCGCTGAGGTTGTGGATATTATGGAGGAAAGGAATCGAGTGACTGTCGTGGTTGAAAACGCTAAAGAAGGTCACATAAAGTTTAGCTGCAAGAAGGTAGCGGTTTGCACCAATGCTTTTTCAAAAAAACTTTTCCCTACATTAGAAATGAAACCTGGAAGGGGAGTGGTGTTAGTGACCAAGCCAATTGATAATTTAAAATTCAAAGGTGTTTTTCATTATGACGAGGGATATTTTTATTTCCGTAATTTTGAGGATAGGGTTATTTTTGGTGGCGGCAGAAATATTGATTTTAAAACAGAGGAGACAATGGATTTTTCAGTCAATGAAAAAATCAAAGAAGTACTAGCGCAGCAACTACAAGAAATAATTTTACCGAATCAAAAAGTAGAGATTGAGGATTGGTGGACAGGAATTATGGCTTTCGGTGCTGATAAAAGACCTTTGTTGAAGGCATATAGTGATAGCATTGTTTTTGGAGTGCGGCTTGGCGGAATGGGAGTGGCTATAGGAAGTAGGTTGGGGGAGGCGATAAGTGAAATGATTTTGGCTAATTAGATTGAAAATGCTTACTTTAGGATTTATGTTCAAAGTAGCCTGAAAACATGACCCAAGAAACAAGAACTCCTTCTTTACTACAAGCACTTATACCCATCCTATTTTTGGTTGGATTGTTGGGATTAAATGTTGCTGTATACAGTGATGATGCTTCGTACGGTCCTAATCAAATAGCATTAATACTAGCTGCCGGAATGGCGACTATCATTTCGGTAAGACTTGGTTTCAAATGGAGTACAGTTTTAGAAGGAATTGTAAAAAGCATCAGTTCTGCCATGCCAGCATTGTTGATATTGCTTATAATAGGCTCATTATCAGGAACTTGGTTGATAAGTGGCATTGTACCTGCGATGATATATTATGGATTGGAAGTATTGAACCCTACTATATTTTTATTTGCAGCCTGTATAGTTAGTGCTGTGGTATCAATTGCCACGGGTAGCTCGTGGACTACCGCTGCGACGATAGGTATTGCATTGATAGGCATCGGCAACGCTTTGGGAATATCAGATGCGGTTACTGCTGGAGCGGTTATATCAGGGGCTTATTTTGGTGATAAAATGTCACCTTTATCGGACACTACTAATTTAGCACCAGCCATGGCTGGCACTGATTTGTTTACCCACATTAGATATATGGCTTTGACAACAGGACCTTCCATGGTGATTACATTACTTATTTTTTTTATATGGGGATTTACGCTAAATACCACCTCAAGTGTTGAAAGCATATCGGTGGTACAAGAGGCTATTGTAAGTAAATTTAATATTACCCCTTGGTTGTTTTTAGTGCCACTTGTCGTGGTAGTTATGATTATTAAGAAAGTGCCGGCGATACCTGCCTTACTCGGTGGCGCACTATTGGGTGGCGTTTTTGCTTTGATTTTTCAGCCAGAGGTGGTGAGTGGAATTGTAGGAGATGGTGGTATGAGTATAGATGATGATGGAGGAATATTATCTTGGTTTTTTGATCCAGATATGGTGAAAAGCATAAGGATAGGGTTGAAAAAACTAGTGGATCCTTATCATGGGGTATTAACCTCAATTTTCACAGAAGTAAGTGTAGCCACTGGTAACGAAACGGTTGATAAACTATTGAGTTCCAAGGGAATGGATGGCATGCTTACCACAGTCTGGCTTATACTTTGTGCCATGATTTTTGGTGGTGTAATGGAGGTTACAGGCATGTTGAAGCGAATGGCACAAGCTATCATCAGTTATGCAAACACCACTGGTTCATTAGTGGCTGCCACAGCCGCTACTTGTGTGGTTTTTAATGTCACTGCTTCCGATCAATACATTGCCATTGTAGTGCCTGGAAGAATGTTTGCAAGCACCTATCGTGCACGTGGGTTGGCACCTGAAAACCTCAGTAGAACCTTAGAAGATTCGGGTACAGTTACTTCAGTACTGATTCCTTGGAATACCTGTGGCGCTTATCAGTCAGGGGTATTGGGAGTGGGCACTTTTGCCTATTTGCCCTATTGTTTTTTTAATATTATTAGTCCTTTTATGACTATTCTTTTTGCTTATTTGAATATAAAAATAAGGAGATTAGGCAAAGTCGAGAAAGAGGATGTGATAGAAACTGTTTGATTTGGAGATAATAAAACACATTACCAAAAAGGAAATCAATCTATATCCTACTGAAAAATTTGAAGGGGAAATAATTTTGATAGATGAGAAAAAGCATGTTGAAGATGCAGTACGTGAGATTCTGAAGCATGAAGTGGTGGGGTTAGATACCGAATCAAGACCAGTGTTTAAAAGAGGACAGTACCATCATGTGTCGCTGATTCAAATTGCAATCCCTAAGAAAGTTTATTTGTTTAGAATAAACAAAACTGGCTTAACGGATGGGTTAATTCATATTTTTTCTACTAAAAGTATCATGAAAGTGGGGGTGGCATTGTATGACGATATTAAGGATTTAAAGAGGATTAGAAATTTTGAACATCAGTCTTTTGTGGATGTGAGTCACTTTACAAAACCGCTTGAGATTGTGAATACGGGAGCGAGAAGTTTGGCAGCTATTTTCTTGGGTTTTAAAATATCAAAGGCACAACAAACCTCTAATTGGGAAAATGAAGTATTGACCAAAGAACAAATGTCCTATGCTGCAACGGATGCTTGGGTATGTTTGGAACTCTATCAAAAATTGGAAAGCCTTGGGCATGTCAGTTGAGTAGGCATTTTCGCACACAGAATTGCGAGGGCAGAGCATTGCCTTACTCAAT
>CAYRIF010000134.1:0-9942 GCA_964424205.1 uncultured Roseivirgaceae bacterium
TTTTAGTCGTTATTTTTTCCAACCAGCCATCCCCACGATTTTTAAATACATGCTCTTCCCTGTGGTAAGTCACATCAATGAAGGCAGGCTTAAACTCCATCAACGGATCAATGTGGTTAAATAAACTATCGATTCCAACACCCTTGAGTGGTGGTAAAATCTCAATGGAAAATAATGTTTCTTTTGCGTTCTCTAAATGTTCTGTTACTTTCATATTCTATAATTTTTTTCCGAAAATGACCGCTAAATACCAATGTATATCTGCGAAAATCTGCATCATCAGCGGGAACTTCATTTACTTATAACTTAAATTCGGGGCCAACCATTTCTCAACTTCTGCCACCGACATATTTTTTCTAACTGCATAATCTTCTACTTGGTCTTTTTCTATTTTCCCTAAGCCAAAATACTTTGAATCAGGGTGTGCAAAATAGAAGCCACTTACCGCTGCTGTCGGGTACATGGCATAAGATTCTGTCAGGCTGATTCCTGTATTTTTCGCTACTTCCAACAAGTCAAAAAGCAATCGTTTTTCTGTATGATCTGGACAGGCAGGATACCCTGGCGCAGGCCTGATTCCTTGGTACTTTTCTTTGATTAATTCTTCACTATTCAACGCCTCTCTAGAGTCATATGCCCATAGTTCCTTTCGCACCTTTTCGTGCATCAGTTCTGCAAAGGCTTCAGCCAAACGATCTGCTAATGATTTTACCATAATCGACTGATAATCATCATGTTCCAATTCATATTTTTCGATTAATTTTTCAATTCCAATACCTGTAGTCACGGCAAAAAATCCCAAATAGTCAGGCTTTCCTTCTGATTTTGGCGCAATAAAATCTACTAGAGAATTGTTGGCAATTCCGCTTCCTTTTTTTCCTTGCTGTCGCAAAAAATGAAAAGTTTCAAGTGGCGTTTTTCTTTCCTCAGTTTTGTACAAAATCACATCATCACCGACCGCCTCCGCTGGGTAAATTCCTATGACCGCATTGGCAACTAATTGATGATTAGCAATGATTTCATCCAACATGACTTGTGCCTCATCATACAGTTTTTTAGCCGCTACGCCTACTACTTCATTTTCGAAAATCTGTGGGTACTTTCCCTTCAACATCCAGGTAGAAAAGAAAGGTGTCCAATCAATATACTTTCGTATTTCTTCCATCGGAAAATCCAAAAACGTCTTATTTCCTATGAAAGTTGGCGTCGTAATTTTAGTGGCATCCCAATCAATTTTAATCCTGTTTTCCTTGGCAGCTGGGTATGGAATATAATGCTTTACTTGTTTGCGATTGGCATGATTAATCCTGAGTGTTTGATACGTCTCCTTGGTGGTTTTAATAAAATCATCCTGTACTTCCGTGTTCAACAAATCACTCACCACTGAAACACTTCGTGAGGCATCTAATACGTGAATCACTGAACCACTATAATTGGGATCAACTTTTACCGCTGTATGAATTCTCGAGGTCGTCGCCCCGCCTATCATCAATGGTATTTTGAAATTTTGTCGCTCCATCTCCTTGGCGACGTGTACCATTTCATCTAGCGATGGCGTAATCAATCCGCTCAACCCTATCACATCTACTTTTTCCTCCACCGCCTTTTCTAATATCTTCTCGGCAGGCACCATGACACCCAAATCCACAATTTCATAATTATTACACGCCAATACCACACTCACAATATTTTTCCCAATATCATGGACATCACCTTTTACGGTGGCCATCAGTATTTTTGGAATTACATTTCCAGTACCTTCTTCTTTTTCTGCTTCGATAAATGGTAACAGGTATGCCACTGATTTTTTCATTACTCGCGCACTTTTTACCACCTGCGGTAAAAACATTTTTCCTGCACCAAATAAATCGCCCACCACATTCATCCCATCCATCAACGGACCTTCAATCACCTTGATGGATTGTTTGTATTTCACCCTTGCCTCTTCAGTGTCTACTTCGATATAGTCTAAAACACCCCTAACAAGCGCATGCGTCAGCCTTTTCTCAACTGATTCTTTACGCCAAGCATCATCTACCACTTTCTTTTGCTTACCTCCTTTTACATTTTCTGCAAAATCAAGTAGCCGCTCAGTCGCATCATCCCTTCTATTGAGCAACACATCTTCTACTCTTTCCAACAGTTCTACGGGGATATCATCATAAATCTCCAACATCGAAGGATTTACAATACCCACATTCATACCATTGCCAATGGCGTGGTATAAAAAAGCAGAATGCATGGCTTCTCGTACTATATTATTTCCACGGAAAGCAAAAGAGACATTGCTCACACCTCCGCTGACACTTGCTCCTTTTAAGTTTTGTTTGATCCACTTTGTCGCCCTGAAAAAATCAAGGGCATTATTTTTATGCTCCTCCATTCCTGTAGCGACAGGAAAAATATTTGGGTCAAAAATAATGTCATATGGATTAAAATGTACTTCATTTACCAGGACATCATACGACCGTTTGCAAATTTCTATCCGACGCTCATAGGTATCTGCTTGCCCCGCTTCATCGAAAGCCATCACCACTACTGCGGCACCAAATCGTTTGATGATTTTTGCCTGCCTGGTGAATTCATTCTCGCCAGACTTAAGGCTAATTGAGTTGACAATTCCTTTCCCCTGAAGACATTTTAACCCTGCCACAATGATAGGCCATTTCGATGAATCTATCATCACCGGCACTCTCGCAATCTCAGGTTCAGACGCCATCAAATGTAAAAAATTAACCATTGAAGTTTCTCCATCAAGCATGCCATCATCCATATTCACATCAATGATTTGCGCGCCACCTCTGACCTGTTCAATGGCAACTTCCAATGCTTCCTCAAACTTATCTTCCTTGATTAATCTCAGAAATTTCCTAGACCCCGACACATTCGTTCGCTCTCCAATATTTATAAAATTGGATTCCTCTGAAACCACCAATGGCTCTAGTCCGCTTAACCGTAAATGCTTTAAATTACTTCGTGACATATTGTCATATTCATTTTATAACTATTTAATAATCAATTATTTATATCGTACTTAATAAATAATAACTTTAATTATACTTCAACGCTGTATTCGTTCTAGGTTGTCATGATTTTTGCAAAAAACAAAAATAACGCCAATCTATTTTGTTTAATTATTCTATTTCAAAGGGTAGAAACCCTTGGTTAACCTTATTGAACACCTTCGCCATCTTACTCATATTTTCTACTCTTTATCAATAACTCTCGGTGAATATTTTTCAGTTAATTCGGCAATTACTTTAATATGCTCAGGCGTAGTGCCGCAACATCCGCCTATAATATTCACCAATCCTTCTTTCAAATATTCTTCAATTTGCTGCCCCATCATTTCAGGAGTTTCATCATATTCTCCAAACTCATTTGGCAGCCCTGCGTTCGGATGAGCACTTATAAAAAAGTCAGACTCATTGTCCAATATTTGCAAGTAGGGTCTCAACTGAGAGGCACCCATCGCACAGTTCAAACCAATACTCAATAATGGAATATGTGATACTGAAATTTGAAAGGCTTTGGTTGTTTGCCCTGATAAAATCCGACCACTTGCATCGGTTATTGTTCCCGATACCATGATGGGTATCTCCTTCCCTATCTCCTCAAATAATTCTGTAATAGCAAAGAGTGCTGCCTTGGCATTGAGCGCATCAAATACCGTCTCTACCAAAAGCAAATCCACGCCTCCATCTATTAGCGCTCTTGCTTGATCCTTATACGCCTGTCCCAATTCATCAAAAGTAATGGCTCTAAATCCTGGCAGGTTAATATCAGGTGAAATAGATGCCGTTTTATTGGTTGGTCCCATCGAGCCTGCCACAAATCGTGGTTTATGTGGCGTTAGCGCTGTAAATTCATCTGCTGCTTCTCTTGCCAATCGTGCAGATTCAAAATTTATATCGTAAACTGCATCCTCCATCTGATAATCTGCTTGCGCAATGGTAGTCCCACTGAAAGTATTAGTTTCAGCAATATCAGCTCCAGCATTGAAATACTCACGGTGTATTGCTTTAATAATATCAGGGCGTGTCAGTGATAGCAAATCATTATTCCCTTTCAGCGGACTGGGGTGATTCTTAAACCGCTCTCCTCGAAAGTCATCTTCTTCCAAGCTATGTCGCTGAATCATCGTGCCCATCGCACCATCTAATACCAATATTCTACTTTTTAATACCGCTCTAATGTCCATCTCAATCTTTATAACACTATACTTTTCTGGTCTTCGCATCTCGCTAAGACCCATTTCTACAAAGTCTCAGCGAGACGCTAAGACTAATTGCACTATATTATCAAGAAAGATTCAGTGAGATAACTCGACTTATCTTCTTCCGATTATCGAAATCGAAATGGGAATTAGCACCACCTTACAGTGAAAGGAAGAGGTTGCTAAGACGTCACAGGGCCCATCCCTCAGTCTTTCTTGATAAGACCACAAATAAAGTCAAAATATGCTATAAACTAGACACTTTACCAAATATTTTAGGATATTGAACCTGAATTCAAGAACGCAGCAAATAATAATTATAAATTTGTTCTATGAAAATAAAAAACAAACCAATTAATGAAAAATAATGCCCCAATATTAAGAAAAATCCTATCTATGGTTATTGTGCTATTTTCATTTGCTCCAGCATTTGGTCAAACGGTTAATGTGTATATAAATTGGGATAATTCCATTCGACAGATACCCAGTATCGCTTACGGCGTCAATAGCCCTGCTAATTTTATTCCTGAGTATTCTAATAGTCCAGTTTTTATGGATAATCTGGCGTTGGCAACTCAAAAAAAAGGCTTGATAAGGTTACATGGCTGGGGCATGCTTGGCGATAGCCCGGAGGCATGGCAAAAAGATGGTGTTTGGAATTCAGAAAAAATTAATGCCGCTTTGGCACCGATGACGCAGCAAGGATACAAAGTAATGATAAATATTCCTAGTGGCTCTTCTGGTGAAGGAGACTATCAAAACCCAACGGAATTCGCACAGTTTTGTGCAGATTTGGTTCAAATAGTTAATATTGATTTGGGGTTAGGTATTGAGTATTGGGAAATACCAAATGAAAGAGAAAACCCCTTTACTGCACCTGGTATTACCGTTCCTGAAATGGCCGTATTTATTGAGACTGCTGCACTAGCCATGAAAGCGATAGACCCATCAATTAAAGTTGGAGGACCGGCAACTGCCTGGGTAAATATTGATTATTTGACAGAATTGGTAGCGTTGACTTATCCAAATATTGATTTCATAACATGTCACACATACTCAGGTGATTGCGCTAATGCTATTGACGATGCTTATGATATAGCGCAGCATGCTACGGATGATTTGGCTACTCTTCGAAATCAAATAAATGCAATTACCGGAGCTTCATATTTACCCATTTTTTTAACCGAATATAATATTTCATATCAAGGTTGCCCTAGAGTTCAATCGTATGAAGGGGCTGTAAATGATGCAATCATATTGACTGAAAGCATCAAATCAGGTATTGATGCTACCAATTACTGGAATGTGGCACCATATTCCGATATGTCTTTTTTCGACGGAGATGAACATTTGGAAATAGCACGTTTATATGAAATATTTAATCGATCTTTTCATGGTGACTTAAAGGAAAGTACATCAAGTGCTGATTCCAAAGTAATAGCTTACGCCACCTCCGATGAAAATCAGCTTGCATTTTGCTTAATAAACCGAACATCCCAAACACAAACTATAAATATTGAATTTGAGAATTGGGTTTATACCAATTTATTTTGGCATCATATTGATTCCGACAATATTTTTTCTACTGCAGCAGTGAATGAAGAAGATATGCTCAGTAATGGCATAGATTTAACGCCTTACTCCGTGAATTTATTCGTTAGTGCCGCTAGTTTGGGTTTCGCAGACATTGACAACTCATTTACAGTCTTTCCGAACCCCACTACCAGAAAGCTATCTTTATCAAAACCCTACAGTTTTGACACTTATCAGGTGTTCACACCAATAGGTCAAAAAGTAAAACAAGGTATCCTTCATAAGAAATCCATTGATTTATCGAGATTACCAACTGGGATATATTTTATCAAGTTTACAGAAAATAAGACAAAGAATATAAAAGTTATCAGAATATTGAAGGAATAACTAAGACTAACACAATATAATCGTTCAACAAATGAAACATTTTTTCCTTATAATAATCATCCTTTCCTCCTGCTCAGGAAATCAGAAAACAATTTCGGAGAGAATAGAAATAGCGGACAAAAACCATATCATTACTACAGCATTTCAATCCGTCATTGATAGCGCCATGGTAACCGGCTCAATTCTTATCTATGATGCCCAAAAAAATATTTACTATTCCAATGATTTCGATTGGGCAAATCTGGGAAGGCTGCCCGCCTCTACATTCAAAATAGCCAATTCCATAATCGCGTTGGAAAGTGGTGTTATTGCAAACGACAGTATGATTTTCAAATGGGACGGGCAAAAAAGAGCACTCAAAAATTGGGAACAGGATTTAATACTTAAAGATGCCTTTCAGTTTTCTTGCGTTCCTTGTTACCAAGAGGTGGCGCGAAATATTGGTGCAAAAAGAATGACTGAATATTTGCGTAAGCTCGATTATGGAGACATCAAAGTGGATTCTAGCAATATAGATATCTTCTGGCTAGCGGGAGAATCTCGCATTAGTCAATTTCAGCAAATTGATTTCTTGAAGCGGTTTTATGAAGCTAAACTTCCTATTTCAGAAAGAACCCGAACCATTATGAAAGATCTCTTATTAATCGAGCAACATAAAAGCTATTCGTTAAGTGGTAAAACAGGATGGGCTAAAAGAGATGGTAATAACAATGGATGGTTCGTTGGTTTCATAGAAAAAGAAAATCAGGTGTACTACTTCGCAACGAATATTGAACCCACCGCACCGTTTGATATGAAATACTTTCCTATCATTAGGAAAAAAATTACGATTGACTCTTTTGAAAAATTGAAGATAATTGGGCACATGTAGACGTGAAATGGTTTTAGCATAGGGCGCTACTTTCTTACTTTTTTATATTTGGATGATTCTTTTATAAGGTTTGGATTTGCAACAAACATCCAGACAAATAGTTAAGCACAGTTTAACTATTTGTTCAGTTTTTTCTAACAAACCGAAACTCCACCCTACGATTTTTCTCAGGATCATCAGAGATACGTTTTTCATCGCCGTGACCCGTCGCTATGATGCGATGCTCCGGCACTCCTTTGGTTAAGAAATAATTAAGAATCGCTTCTGCTTTTTTCTGTGTACGGTCATTGTGGTACGTGTATTCCAACTCGAACTCTCGTATAATCACTCCACCCACTACGCCTTCCGTTATCTCTTCAAAATTTCCTTCTTCATCCCTGGATGCTTCCAATTCAGCATCCTCATTATCCACCTCGTCATAATGCGACTCGATAAACGTCGTATCAATCTTCACTTCTGTCAGGTCAGCATCACTCTGAATAGAATCTGATACCACCTTATCCATATACACACCAATCTCCAAATTAAGGCTCGAGTTATTCTTTAATACTTTTAGCAAGCGCTTTAACTCTAATTCCGACACAGACATCAAATTAGTAGTCCCCGTTTCGAACATGATATTTTCTCCCGTCACACTTAGCCCCGAACGAATGGATTTTAATTTAATGGTTACCATTTCCTTTTTAGAATTCTCAATCGAATCTCCAAAGTATAATTTCGAATAATAGAAATGGTCTTTGTCAACCGCCTGTACGGAAAAATCACAAACCCCAGCTACAGGAAAAATCGCAAAAAACGAACCGTCTTTCTCGCTGCTTCGTACATATTGGATGCGTTTCTTTGTTTTGGCATCATACACTTGTACAAATGCTTTCAGTGGAGCGCCTGTGACTTCATCTACCACTTTTCCTTCCATCAAAATCACATTTTCTCCTCGGTATTCTTTTGGCAACCGTGACTTTATAATTTTATCGTTGCCTCTAAAGTTTGCGTTAAAATAAATTTCATTTCCCTTGGCTGTCACACTGGCGATACGGTCATTGCCTGCGGTATTGATAAAATCAAGTGGTACAGGTCTGCTCCAACGCCCACCTTGGTTTTTACTTTCGTACAAATCATAGCCACCCTTGCCTCCCGAGCGGTCAGAAGCGAAAATCAATGTTTTGTTATCAGGCATGATGCGTGGCATTTGCGCATTGCCTTTATTCACAGGCGATGGTAATTTGGTAGGTGCATTCCACAAATCTCTATTTCTTCTTTTTGATACCCAAATACTACAATCCTCTGCACCATTCTTACTCATTTTATCGCACCGCATGAAATACAAGTATTGTCCATCTGGTGAAATAGATGGACTTCCGTCATTTGAACCGGAGTTGATGGGTTTGCCTACATTTTTTGCAGGCGTCCATTGTCCGTTCTTCTTTTCGGTATAAAGAATGTCGTAACCGCCGATGCCTTGTCCTCTTTTGGTGGTAAAATAAATGGTGTTGCCATCATAACTCAGACAAAAACCAGGTAGAAAATTCAAGTCCAAGTATTTATTCACTTCTTTGACATCTTGTGGGGTGTTCCAAACACCTGCGCTAGATTTTTTTACATATTTCAGTTCAAAAGTCTCACTGGCAGAATAGGTGGACAGGTAAATCATCGTACGACCGTCACCACTCATGCTGGGGGCTTTGTGATCTCTCCCAAATGTATTGATGCCCTTTGGCAGTGGTTTCCGAGCTACTTGCGCCGTAGCTGCAAATGAAAAAGTATTTAAAAGAATAAATAAGGCTATTATCGACCGCATATTATTGTTTGTTTTTAGGTTTCTTAACGAAGTTCCAATGATATTATTTTTAAGCAACATAGTCAAACTAATCTTTGCTCAAAGAGTACATTACAAATACTGTGCGGGGTTTTGGTTTCTAGGCACTTTGCATTTTTTTAAATCTGGTTTGATACGCTTGGAAATAATTACGTTTAAGCTTAGCACTCAAATAAGATGCTTCAACTAACGCCTCCACTTTTTCCGAATTTGAAAGTAAAGCATTAAGAACTTCATCCTTTTGGTTTTTACTTAGTTCAGCTTTATCAGCAAGCAGTTTGAATTGGTTCAAAACAGTTCCTTTTGTAATATTCTTAGGCAGCAGTCCATCCTTTAATGCAAAATCGCCGTCATCCACATGGATTCGTGTATTTAATAAATCATAGGCAGGACTCAACCTGAAATCCCCTAACGATGTTTCAATCAGTGAAAAATTCTTAAAATGTGCATCCCCATTAGAGAATAGATAATTAAAACCAAGTAGTTTGAAGAGTTTTGCTGCTTCTAATTTATAGGCAGGCAAATGCTTCTTCATAAGTGTAAACATATCTAAATAATTACCGATGTATTTATAATTTTGACCATGGGTTTGCGGTGTGCGCCCTGCCAACGAAGCAAAATCTTCCTTTGCCAACTTGTCCGTAAGCGTAACCGGTTGACTTGCCGTATCTTTTACGTCAAATCGTTTCGTAATGTATGCAGGCCCTCCATTCCTGAAGAATATCATTGCATTCTCAGCAGTTTCTATAGCAAAAACCTGTCGGGCAATTTGCATGGTAAGATGTTCATTTGCAGGCATTTGCCCTAGATTCTTTCCTACATTGGGTATAGGTTTCAAAATATATGTTCCTTGCTCACCCTCTTCAATAAGTCTCAACTTATTTTTATCTAACAAAATAGAAAATTTTTCTTGTACCCCTGAAATAGAGATATGAGTTTGATTGTCCACAAAAAGCGCATCAGTAGATACACTACTTGTCGGAGATCTATATGGCAAAAGATGATGCACCTTTCGTCCATTGAACATTCTTCTCAAACAAGTGCTACTGTAGGTATTGTAACCTTTTGCTAAAGTACCAGGACAATATTTTATAATAGGCAGACTCATATACTATTTTT
>CAYRIF010000135.1:0-9887 GCA_964424205.1 uncultured Roseivirgaceae bacterium
GATAATGAATTTTGTAAATCCGTATTGCTTGAACATTTCGTAAATGGATTTTATGTAAACAAGAGTTTTCCCTGTTCCTGTCTCCATTTCAATAGTTAATTCTCGCACTTCTTCAAGTTTAGCAACTTCTTCTTCAATTCCATTTTCGAGCAAAATGGATTTGATGTTTTCTGCTAATTGCTCATTTGAAAGCGTACAGATATTTGAACGAATTCCATCAGTACAAGCATTGTCAAATGTGTTTTTGTTGTTTCCGTCAAATACATTCACGACTGACTTAATTGCGGTTTCTTGATATTCTAATAGTTCTAATTTTAATTCCATCAGTTTCCGCTTTTATTTTTGTTGATGTATTTCATTTTCTGTTCAGCTACTTTTAGTGCCTTGCTTCCAAGTTCTTCATCTTTTATTTCGTAAAGTATCTTTTCACTCAGGTACTGAATAAGCAGATTGTCTTTGTCTAAATCCAATATTTCGGCAAGTTTCAAAATTTGTTCTTTTGTGGCTTTTCGTTCGCTTCTTTCTATTTTACTGAGTATTGCAGTATCAATATCGAGTTTGGCAGAAACGTGTCTTAAAAGGAGTCCTTTTTTCTCTCTGTTTTCTCGAAGTATTTCGCCTGTTGTTTTGTTTTCTTTCATTTGTGAAATATCACTTGATTAATTACGCTTGACAATTAATGTCAAATGTAATCAGTCTTTTTTGATTTTCAATGATTTATCTTTTCAAACTTATCAACAGTCTGTGAGCGGTGGAAAAAAACAGCTTCCCGATATAAAATACGGGACAGGCTTTTTGATTTTTTAGGGTTGGCTTGTGTGTCGGCAAAAACCAAATGTGCTATTTGTGCGGTGGGGTGTTTTGCAATGGTGGGTAACATCCATATAACCGAATCGCAGTTACATCTTTTATACCAGCAAGTTATCAATTATCACCCAAACCTCCAATACCTACGAAACCGCCACATTCAAAAAATCATTAAGCGGCTTCATGGTTTTGTACATATTGACGCAATCTTCGATGAAATTCTCCTCCGTTACTTCCTTATCCGTGAAGGTATGCACCGCCAGGTAACTTTTTAGCTTGAGTAGTTCTATGTTTGGGTCTTCAGGGTTATAGCCTTTGGGTGCTCTTTTTAGCTTTTCACCTTGTAGTTCTCCAAACTGTGATTTGAATTTTTTGCCATTGATAATCTTTTTGAATGCATCAGCATTGTAATCAATTTCTTGCCGTATTTTTTTGATGACCTCTCCTTGCGGCATGTACAACCCACCACCAACAATTGTTTTCCCCCCGGGTTCTAGGTGTATGTAGTAGAATGCCCTGGATGTTTTCCTGCCCTGATCTGCCAAGAGTGCACCTACATGTGTTTTGTAAGGAGTCTTGTCTTTGCCAAATCGCACATCTCTGTAAATACGGTAAATGCATTGTTTAGGAGTTACGCCAATGAGTGCTTCATCAAATGTGCTAATCTCTCGGATTAATTTTTCTGTAATCTCTTCAAATTCAGCTTTTGCAACTTCAAATTTTCCTTTATTGGCATGAAACCATTCTCTGTTGTTATTTTTTTGAAGGGTTTTTAGAAATTGCAATATGAGTTTAGTGTTCATCGCTAACGAATTCGGTTATTTAAAGGACATCCCTAATAATTGCTTTTGGAATACCAACATAGGTATTTTTTTCAGATATAAGGCGTCAAAAACGGAGTTTAGCATCGCTAAATGAGTATTTTTATAACGCAGTAGCTGAGAAAAAGCCCAAGTTGGGAAACAAAATGGAGTTATTAGGGGCGTCCTAAAGTTAAAATTTCTTAATTTTTCACCCCACAAAGTAATAATACAAAATATTCCTATATTTTTGCTCCGTTGTAAATTCCCCAAATCAATTGTTTTTATGAACGACTTTAAAAAAATAAACAATATTACAGGCTGGCTAGTATTTCTTTTAGTTGCCATAATATATACAATTGCCATTGAGCCGACCGCTAGTTTGTGGGATTGTGGCGAATTTATAGCCGTATCCTATAAACTAGAAGTGCCACACCCGCCAGGGGCGCCACTTTTTCTTTTGATTGGTCGGATATTCTCATTCTTTTCATTCGGAGATGTTGAAAAAGTCGCTTTTTGGATTAATATGTCCAGTGCTATGAGTAGTGCTTTTACCGTTCTTTTCCTTTTTTGGTCCATTGTTTTACTGTCAAGAAAAATATTGAAAATCACGCCGGGCGAGGAAACCAAGGAACAGACATTTACAATGATGGGCGCAGGGATTGTAGGTGCATTGGCATATGCTTTTTCTGATTCTTTTTGGTTCTCTGCCGAAGAGGCAGAAGTTTATGCCATGTCCTCCTTTTTTACGGCTTTTGTTTTTTGGGCAATCTTGAAATGGGAACTGATAGAAAATAGGAGTACTGCTAATAAATGGTTGATTTTAATTGCTTACATGGTGGGTTTATCGATAGGGGTTCATTTATTGAATTTGTTAACCATTCCTTCGCTTGGGTTGATATATTATTTCAAAAATTATAAGACGACTTCACTGGGTGTGTTTGTAACGATAGCCTTTAGTGGGTTCATTATTATACTAGTGCAGTATGGTGTGATTATTGGCTTACCAACCCTTGCAGGATTTTTTGAGGTAATGTTTGTAAATAGCCTTGGGATGCCATTTGGATCAGGGGTGATATTCTTCGGAATGGTATTTTTAGCATTTATCATCCTAGGCATATATTATACCCAAAAACAACAAAAGGAAATTCTCAATATTGCATTTTTATCAATTGCTTTTATCATCATTGGTTATACCTCGTATGGTGTGATTGTCATCAGGGCAAACTACGATCCGCTGATCAATGAAAACAACCCAGATGATGCAATCAGTGTGGTGCAGTATTTAAAAAGAGAGCAGTATGGTGATTGGCCAGTGGGTTACGGCCCCTACTTTACGGCAGAATTGAAAGACCAAAAGCAAGGAGCGGCGGTATATGTAAAAGGAAAGGATAAGTACGAGGTGTCACGTCATAAAATTGAGAATGTGTATGACAAAGCAGACATGACTATTTTTCCACGTATCCACAGTAGTAGACCAGATCATGTGCGTGGCTATAGGCAAGTGCTGAACTTAAAGCCGGGAGAAAAACCGAATTTTGGTGATAATATAAAATTTTTATTTGTGCAACAGTTTGGCCATTTTTACTGGCGGTATTTCCTATGGAATTTTGTAGGGAAGCAAAGTGACATCCAAAATGCAGGGGTGCTATGGCCGTGGGATGCCACGGATAACGTACCTGAGTCGCTTGCAAATAACAAAGCACGAAATAATTTCTGGATGCTGCCTTTGATTCTTGGCATCATCGGATTGATTTTTACCTATGGTAGCAATAGGAAAGTGTTTTCAGTAGTCATGGTGCTATTTGTGATGACCGGTTTGGCGATTATTCTTTACCTAAATCCACCACCTACTGAGCCTAGAGAAAGAGACTACGCCTATGCGGCTTCGTTCTATGCCTTTGCGATATTTATTGGATTTAGCGTGATTCCGATTGCTGAGGTTTTTGGCAAGTTTCTAAAATCAAATACCAAGGGTGCTATTGCCGCAACCGTGGTTTGCCTTTTAGCACCTGCCATTATGTTTGCCGAAGGTTGGGATGATCATAATCGTGCAGGCAGGTATTTCGCGGTAGATGGCGCAAAAAATATTTTAAACGCGACGGCAGAAGATGCCATCTTATTTACTGGCGGTGACAATGATACTTTTCCACTTTGGTATTCGCAAGAGGTGGAAGGTTTCAGAGATGATGTGCGGGTGATTGTATTGACGTACTTCAATACAGATTGGTACTTGAATCAGATGAGGAGACAAGCCTATAATTCAGATCCTTTGCCATTTTCTTTTGAGGAGGAGGATTACAAGCAAGGGAAAAACGATTATTTACCAGTGTATGAAAATCCTAATTTAAAAACGGACGTCATTAGTTTGCCTCAGTTTTTGAAGTTGGTCAAGGATGACCATCCTGCGATCAAAATCGGAGCGCAATCTGGCTCTGAAATTAGCTATGTGCCTGCTAAAACATTTTATTTGAATATTGATTCCGCATATATTTCCAAATTAGGTATTGTGCCAAAGGACATAGACATTGCTAGCAGAATGGTGATTCCTATTAAGGGAACACACCTCGAGAAAAAGGATTTAATGATCCTTGATTTGATTGTGGCTAATAATTGGAAAAGACCCATCTATTTTAATGCTACTTCGCTGCTAGGAACAAGTTTAGATTTTAGTGACTATGTGGTGCAGGAGGGAAGTACCTATAGACTATTGCCTGTGAAAAATTTGAATAAAGACACCAAATTAGTAAATACTGATTTGATGTATGATAATATCATGCATAAGTCATTTTGGAGAGGACTGGACAATCCAAACATCTATTATAATACTGAAGACTATATTCAGCGCTCTATTACGCCATTCAGAATGCAGTTTAATACACTTGCAGCAGCGCTTTATAACAAGCAAGACAAGGAAAGAGCAAGAGAAGTAGTGCTAAAAAGTTTGGCGGTGATTCCAGATGAGGCAGTACATTACGATTATTCTTCAATCGAAACAGTAGAGATATTAAATCGCCTAGGAGAAAAAGAAAAAGCTTTAGAAATTGCAAAAACGGTATCACGAAGATCCGCAGAATTTTTGGAGTACTACCTGGGAAATGATGATGCGGTAGTGGATGGTAGAGACTTGCAAATAAACGCAGTGATGCTCAACGGCATGCTGCAGACCCTTTCCGAAGCAGACGAGACGGATTTAGTGGCGAAGTACAGAAAAGTGTTGGAGCATTTTCAGCGTGGGGGGAGGTGATTTTAGTGAGCATTAAATATTTTACACATGTTTTACAGAAGAAAAATCATCTTAGCATTGTTACAAGCTTTTGATGGGAAGCTTGAGAAAATAAGGTTACAGAAATTACTTTTTTTATTTTCCCAAAAGCAAGAGCAGTCTAGTTACGATTTTATACCATACAAATATGGCTGTTACTCATATTCTGCAAGTGCAGATTTACGGGTAATGGTTAAAAAAGGGTTCTTGTTGGATAATGCTAATTTTTATACAAAAGAAGATAATATCAATTATATAAAAATGTTAAAAGCATCCGATTGTAAGATTTTGGAGGAGACAGAAAGATCATATTTCAGTATGAGTAGCAATGCACTAATGAAATATACCTATATTAATTTTCCTTATTGGGCTATAAAAAGTGAGGTTGCTGAAAAAATTCTTTCAAAAGTAGCGTTCGCTAAAGTGAAACAGAAGGATCCGAAAATTGACAAAACAGTTTTATATACAATTGGTTATGAAGGCATATCATTAGAAGAATACTTGAACAGGTTATTAAAAAATGGTGTTAAACTCTTAATAGATGTAAGACAAAATCCTTTGAGTATGAAATTCGGATTTAGTAAAACTTTATTAACTAGATACTGCGAAAGCGTTGGAATAAATTATATGCATTTTCCTGAAGTTGGAATACATGGGGATCAAAGACGAGAATTAAAAACCCAAAATGATTATGATAAATTATTTCAGCAATATAAAAATGAGAATTTAATAAATACAAAGGAAACACAGGTGAAAATTTTATTACTGTTAAAGGAATATAAAAGAGTTGCTCTAACTTGTTTCGAGGCTAATATTTGTCAGTGCCACAGGAAACCTTTGGCTGAATCTATTGAGTCTTTAGGTGAGTTTTCTTATGACTTAATGCATATTTGAAATGGCACGAACTAAAGTTCTCATTACGGTTACTACCTACCCATTACCTTCAAGAAGCCACGATGAACTTGTCTGTACAGCTGGAGTTTTAGAAAATGGGGAATGGATTAGGATTTATCCAGTGCCACTTAGTTTTTTGATTGATTTGAAAGGGTCTGGTAGAGTCAGGGCTGTGAAATATTCTTGGATTGAGTTAGCGTTAAACAAGCGAACAGATGATTTTAGACCAGAAAGTTATTCTCCAAAACACTACGATTTTAGAGATTTAAAAGTTTACGAAAGACTTGATACAAAAAGCAATTGGTTAAAGAGAAAAGAATTTTGTTTAACCAATGTGTATACTGATTTATCAAAGCTGATTGAAGACTCAAAAAAGCCAAAAAATGTTTCTTTGGCAACATACAAACCAAAAAGAATACTTAAGCTTGAGTGGGAAGAAGATGAACGAGAATGGAAAAATGAGTGGAAAGAGCTTAGAAAGCAAGGTGATTTGTTTGCTACGGATAAATCCCCTGAAATTTTAATTCCAAAAATACCGTATAAATTTTTCTACAAATTTGAAGATGCCTATGGTAAGATAAGAAGGTTAATGATTGAAGATTGGGAAATTGGTGCACTTTATTGGAATTGTCTTAAATCTTCGAATGGAATAGAGGAAATTGCCTTGCAAAAGGTGAAGGAGCAATATGAAGATAATTTTTTAAAGAATAAAGAGATTTTTTTATTCTTAGGAACAACAAAGCAGTGGCACATGAGGAGAGCAAAAAACCCATTTGTAATCATTGGAGTCTTTTATCCCAAGAAAGAAAGCCAAATGAGCTTATTTTAGTCAAAACCAAATTTTCTACAGTATCTTTCGTTATTCATTTCCAGGGTTAAGTAAATCAATATCTCCACAAAATGTATTAGCTTAGTGAAAAACAAAACTAACCTCATACCATGAAAAAATTAACCTTCCTCATGCTAGCAATGTTGCTTGCGCAAGTAGCATTTTCCCAAAATAACATTACCGTTATAAAAGGCGCGACCATTATTTCTACAGCTAATAATGGGAAGGATGCTAACGACATCTCCAATGCCTATATTATTATGGAAGGAGATAAGATTATGGAAGTGGGCGCTTTGTCGGATAGAAAGAAATTTCCAAGAAAGGCAAAAATCATCAAAGCCAAAGGAAAGTATATTGTACCGGGTTTAATCGATGGTTTTGCGGCCATTAACAATCAGAAATATGCCAATGCTTATTTATACATGGGTGTTACAAGTATTATTTCGGTGGATGGATTTCGGAGAGGACCATTTTTTGGTGAGGGGAATCCTGCACCACATATTTATAGACTTGATGGTGTTGGTGAGGAGCGAATGACCGATGCGGCATTGCTGGCTGCCATCAAGGAAAAGCATGAGAAAGGAATCAAAGTGCTGTTAATCATGTACGGATTGGCACCAGAACAAATAGCGCTATCTATGAAAAAAGCAGAGGAGTATGGCATGGCAACTATTGGGGAGTTGGGTTTTACTTCATACCTGCAAGGAATGAAATTGGGAGTGAATGCATTTGTACATACTACGCGCTATTCGTTAGATATTGCACCGCATAATATGGCGCTTGCTGTCGCCCAGCATCCGTTTAGCAACGACTTGAACAGTGCCAAGTGGAAATATTATAAGTTTCTTACGGGATTAAAAAAAGGATATCAGCCACTGGTTGACCATGCTGAAAACGTAGGAAATTACAATACTTATATTTTTCCAACCAGTAGTTTGTCTTATTTGGATATTCCAGGGCATAGCAACCCTTGGGATGAGCCAATTGCAAAAACATTGGACACGAAAGATATCAATCGTCCGGCAGATAAAATCACGGGAAACCACTCAATCGATAGTGTGGAGCAGAACGCCTACACCAAATTAATTGTGAACGAGCTGAAGGTCATTGAGCCTACGTATTATCAGCATGGTGCAAAATACCTGACGGGAAGTGCCTCTGATGTTTGGGGAACGATGCCTGGGATATCACTTCACACAGAATTTGAAACATTGACAAAAATTGGATTAAAACCAAGAGAAGTAATTGCTGCCGCTACTGAGAATTTCTCAAAAGCATTTGGTTGGAAAATAGGAAAAATAGCAAAAGGCTATCGGGCGGACATCCTGATTTTGAATAATAACCCGTTGAAAGATTTGAAAAACCTCAAAGATATTGATGTTTTGATACAGAAAGGAAAAGTGATTGATAGAGCGGCGATGCTTAAATAAAAAAATAACCATATAAGCCATATAAGAAAAATATAAGGATTTGTTTTTGGTAACCTTATATACCCTTAAATGTCTTATATGGTAAAAATAGTTTGTGAAAAAATAATGAAAGTAACAAAATCATATTTAAAAGATTTAGTGTATCAAGTAAATGGAGCAGCCATTGAAGTACACAAAGCTTTAGGTCCTGGTCTTTTAGAAAGTGTTTATCACAAATGCCTGAAACAAGAATTAGCATTAAGAGGAGTTAGGTATAAATCAGAACTTATTGTACCTGTTGCGTATAAAGGGTTGGAAGTAAACGCCCAATTGCGATGTGATTTATTTGTAGAAGATGTTCTAGTAGCTGAGTTAAAATCTGTAGAAGCCATTTTACCTATTTTTGAAGCACAAATTTTGACTTATATGAAACTTCGCAATGTGCCAGAAGGATTACTAATCAATTTTAATGTAACTAATATATTTAAAGAAGGGCAAAAAACATATGTAAATGAATTGTATCGAGATTTACCGGAATAAAAAACTAACCATATAAGCCATATAAGAATTCGGTTTAGTAAACTTATATCCCCTTAAATGCCTTATATGGTAAAAATAGTTTGTAAATAAAACAAAAACAATGAAACTAAAAAACACACTAATCTTCTTATTGCTTTTTAGCGCTATTAGCGCACAAGCACAAAATGGTAAAATCGTAGAAAGAAAAATATTCTCTCTTGAGAAAAACGTAAAGCTATACGATCGAATAACAAAAGAGGAAAATGGCAGTCGGGTATTGCTGCCAAAGTATCAATATTTGGAGGAAGTAGTCATGGAAGAGCTATTTTACATGAGCGACGGATTGAAAGTCAAGGCATATTTAGCCTATCCAAAAAATAGCAAGATCCACCCTGCCATTATTTACAACAGAGGAGGAAACCGAGAATTCGGCGCATTAAACGAATTCAAAATGGCTTTTATCATTGCGCGTGCCGCCAGTTGGGGGTATACTGTGGTTGCCAGTCAGTACAGGGGAAATGATGGTGGAGAAGGTATCGAACAATTCGGCGGAGATGATGTGCATGATATTATCAATTTGATTCCTTTGCTGGAAAACATGCCCAATATAGACACCACTAAGATAGGTATGTATGGGTGGAGCAGGGGAGGGATGATGACTTTTTTATCATTGATGCAAACCAGTAGAATCAAAGCCGCTGCAGTGGGTGGCGCATTATCTGACCTGAAAATGATGAACGATTCTAGAGGCGGAGAAATGGAAAAATATGTGTATAGCGAGTTGATGCCAGATTATTATGCCTATAAAGATTCATTGTTGGCAAGTAGATCAGTAATTACGCAAGTGGATAAAATCTGTAAGACAACGCCCATATTGATGCTGCATGGCACTTCGGATTGGCGTGTAGTTCCTGAGGAATCCTTAAACATGGCGTTGGCGTTTCAAAAAGAGAAAATCCCGTATCGACTGATTATGTACGAGGGAGGTGACCATGGTTTATCAGAGTTTAAAAGTGAAGTAGATGAGGCTGTAAAGGCATGGTTTGATAAATATTTAAAGAATAACCAAGCGCTTCCTGATTTGAAACCACATGGAAAGTAGGATTAATTTGAAGATTTGAGATTGATAGAAGCGGGGCATGATGAACTATTACCAAGAGGACATAGGGTAGGATTAGTAAATAAGCAAAACGTCATTCCTGCGCAGGCAGGAATCTCTAAATCAAATTTTTTTAAGGATTAAAATTAAAATCCGCCACTTTAATAAGTATAAAATGAAAAGCACAAAGAAAATACTGTCGATAATAGCAATGATGTTAGCAACTTCTAACCTAGCTGTTGCCCAATCTGAATCACCATTCAGT
>CAYRIF010000136.1:0-2717 GCA_964424205.1 uncultured Roseivirgaceae bacterium
AATAATGACATCACTAGAACTGAGGAAATCAAGGAACGATCAATGCTGTACGAAGGATTGAAGCATTACTTTATGATCCGTTTTGCACAGCGAGCAGGAGCTTTGCGAGAATTCTTAATGGATGTATTAGGACCCAAAGATGACATCACGTTATTCGAATATTCAAAAAAAAATAACAGAGAAAGAGGGCCAGCACTTATTGGCATTGTCCTTGAAAAACGAGAGGATTTTGAAGATTTAATCGCTAGAATGGAAAGCAAGGATATTAAATATGAGTACTTGAACGATCGACAGGATTTGTTTCAGTATTTGATATAAGAAGATGAGATTTCCCGCAGATAGCGCTGATTTTCGCGGATACCTTTGTAAATCTGTGAAATCTGTGGGGCATGTTTTTAAAGTTCATTCACTTTTCTGAATATTCCTGATGTGATATTATCTACATTGAAGTTTACTAATATTGCTAGTTTAAGCTTTGTGAGTTTTAGATAAGTCAATACTTGTTTATGGTGTACTTTTGCCAAATTCTCAACTGATTTCACTTCAATTATGACTTTTCCTTCCACCAATATATCCAACCTAAAACCAACTTCTAATTTTTCACCTCCATAATATACAGGTAGCGGCACTTCTTTTTTAGCTTTTAGCCCTTCTTTTCTTAATTCAAATATTAATGCTGCCACATATACTGATTCTAACAGACCTGGACCAAGGGTATTATATATATTGAAGATTGCTCCTCTTATTTTATATGAGATATCATTTTCTGTCATATTTTTAAGTATTTGGCTGGTAACATTCTGCGTAAATCAGTGTTATCTGCGGGACAAATATTTATTTCCCAGCATTAAACAACTTCTGCTTCTCTTCAGTAGTTAGCTTCTCATATCCTGATTCATTGATTTTATCAAGGATGGCATCAATTTCTTGTTGCGAGGTTTCACCGCTTGTGGTGATTGGTTTTGAAGCGGTAGTTTTGGCTTTTGAAAAAGTTGCTTTTTTGTGCGTCACTTTAATTTTTGATTTTTTTGCAAACATTCCCTTGACCGTATTAATGGTCATGGTGATGAAACGACCAAAGTCATTTCCTTTCTGTAGTTGCTTGATATAGATATAACCAATGAATGCCCCCCCGAGGTGTGCTAATTCTCCACCTGCATTTGAGCCAACCGTACCTAGAAAAGATAAAAATACATAGACGGCGGCGATGTATTTTATTTTTACCGAGCCAATAAATAGTAGCCGAAAAGAATAATCAGGCAATAAAGTAGCAGCACCGACGGTTACTGCAAACACTGCTGCAGAGGCCCCCACCATTCCTGAAGGAGTCTGAGCGATATAATAAGGCACTAAATTATAAGCCAATAAATAAATAATACCACCTGCCAAAGCACCAAGCACGTATAGGTTTACTAGCTTTTTACTGCCAAGGTACTCCATGATGAGTTGTCCAAACCAAAAGAAAACGAGCATGTTAAAAAGGATATGCATAATTCCGCCTAGGCTATGCATAAAGGCATAGGTGAGAATAGTCCAAGGGCGTAAAATAAATTCGTTAAACTGGGCAGGAATACTGAGTTGATTGTATACAAAATTAAAAATACTTTCACCACCAAAATTTGAAAATACCATCAAAATACCCATCACCACAAATACAATGATATTAATCAATATCAACTGGTACAGTGCGTTATCACTTTTATTAAAGGCAGTTTTTATATTGTTAAATACTTCGTTTAGCATGATTAGTAGAAATTTTTTCTATCCTTGTCCCATATTTTTATCATTATAAACCCTATCAACATTCCACCCAAATGTGCAAAATGCGCCACATTGTCATTCGGAGCTGCTTTCACAATGGAATAAATGGAGTATAATCCATAGAACAGTGCAAAATACTTCATCTTGATGGGTATCGGTGGAAATAATAAATAGAGCATCGTATTTGGAAAGAGCATTGCCATGGCGATAATCAATCCAAAGATGGCTCCTGACGCCCCTAACATCGGTGTATCTCTTAATTTACTAGTTACCATTTCTACGATGTTAATACTGGTGCTTGCTAGTTTTTGTGATGTAGGATTCTCATCAAAATTTTCTCCAATATCTAAAATATTTTGGTCATATCTAAAGTCGGGATAATGTGCTCTTAAAAATGTAAAAAAACCTTCAGGGGTAGGGTGTTCCGCATAGGCATACATGGCCTTTTCAGTTTGTTTGTATTCATAAAAATTAACCGTACCATATAATATACCAGCGCCAATTCCTGTCACTAGGTAGTAGGTCAAAAACTTGTTACTTCCCCAAAATCTTTCAAGCATCGACCCAAAGAAAAACAAGCCAATCATGTTGCCAAATAAATGACCAAGGTTGGCATGTAGGAACATGTGCGTAAATAGTTGATATGGTTGAAATTTTGGTGAAGAAAACCCGTAAAAGGAGAAGAATCCATTAATATCAAAATTTATAAAACTCCCAATAGCTAATAATCCAATATTAATTATCAGGAGGTTTTTTACCATGGGTGTTAATTGTCTAAACATATTATCTTTTTTTCACCCACCGAAGCTTTAGCGTAGGTGGGTCTTAACTCTTTTTTCTTTACGCTACACCAAAGCTTTTGCAAAGGTGAGTCTTTATTTTCATCTCTACTCTCTTTCATCCACCGAAGCTTTAGCGTAGGTGGGTCTTAACTCTTTTTTCTTTACGCTACACCA
>CAYRIF010000136.1:2817-9841 GCA_964424205.1 uncultured Roseivirgaceae bacterium
GTCTTTATTTTCATCTCTACTCTCTTTCATCCACCGAAGCTTTAGCGTAGGTGGGCATCCTCTATTTTCTACTTCCCTCATTTCCCAAAAAAACCACCAATTTTATCCAGCGAACAAACATAAAGTGTCAGCTGACCATCAGGTGAATAATTAGGATTGCTGCAAGCAAACAACTGATCGATGAGCGCATTCATTTCTTCATAGCCCAATCGCTTTCCTATTTTTATGGATGACCTTTTTGCCATTGACCTTGCTAGGTTTTCATGTTTTCCCAGCGATAAGGCATCTTGATTTATTTTAAATTGCTCAATTAATCCTTCAAAAATTGTTTTTTCATTTCCCGAAACAATATCTGCCGGGCCGCCATTCACCACAATACTTGTTTTTCCAAACACACTAAAATCGAAGCCCAATGCTTTGATTTCTGCTTCAAGCTCCATCACCAATACGAAATCTGCAGCGTTTAGTTCTATGGTTTGTGGAAACAAATACTGTTGTGTGGAAGCTGATTGGCTTTCCATCACATGCAAATATCGCTCGTATAAAATTCGTTCGTGTGCCGCTTCCTGATTGATGAGCAACATGCCAGACTTCACTTGCGTCATGATATACTGCCCGTGAAGTTGCATGATGACTTTTCGGTCAATTTCTTTTTTTGTTGACTGCACAAAATCAGGATTGTTAGCTTTGCTTTCAAAAGTTAGATGTACTTTTTCTGTATCATCCATGGCCTTATCCCTCAAATCTTTCTGCCCATTTTCTGCTTCAAATAATTTCTCCCAATGTGCTAAGTTGTTGGTTTCTTGTGCCGCTTTCCTGAATTGCTGGTAATCATAATCAGCTCCAAATACTTTGTCGTAAGTCAGTTTTTTGGAAGACTCATTGTGAAAATTTACGTCCTGACTAAAATCTATAGCAGGCGTAATGTGATGTGCGCCCAATGCCTGTTTCACTACCGCTCTGATAATGGCATACATGGTGCGCTCATCATCAAATTTTATCTCTGTTTTGGTGGGATGCACATTGATATCAATATGCTTCGGGTCAATTTCAATAAATAAGACGTAGAAAGGATATGTTTTTTCTTGTAAAAGGCCTTCGAATGCCAAACTCACTGCATGGTTGAGATAGTTGCTTTTGATAAACCTATTATTGACGAAAAAAAACTGCTCTCCTCTTGTGCGCTTCGCAAATTCTGGTTTGCCTATGTATCCTTTGATTTTTATTTCTGCTGTTTCTTCTTGGCAAGCAGCGAGTTGTTCCCGGTAATTTTTGCCAAATAGATGTACAATTCGCTGGCTTAATTTCCCTTTTGGCAGGTTGTACACCTCCATGTCATTTTGGTAAAAAATAAAATTAACCTCAGGGTGCGATAGTGCAATCCTTGTGAACTCATCTAAAATATGCCTGAGCTCTACTGGGTTTGATTTGAGGAAATTTCTTCTGGCAGGTACATTGAAGAACAGGTTTTTTACAGAAATAGACGTTCCTTTCTGACATGAAATAGCTTCTTGTTTTTTTAATGCTGATCCATCAATTTGAATTAAAACACCCAATTCTTCACTTGCGGCTTTGGTTTTTAGTGCCACTTGCGATACCGCAGCAATCGATGCCATCGCCTCTCCACGAAATCCCATGGTTTTGATGGTAAATAAGTCTTCTGAGGTTCTAATTTTCGAGGTGGCATGTCGCTCAAAGCACATGCGGGCATCATTTTCAGACATCCCTTTGCCGTCATCAATTACCTGGACAAGAGATTTTCCCGATTCTTTTACAATTACTTTAATATTTGTGCTCCCTGCATCTATGGAATTCTCAAGCAATTCCTTTAAGACGGATGCTGGGCGTTGCACCACTTCACCTGCCGCAATCTGGTTGGCAATAGCATCTGGTAAAAGTTGAATTACGTCTGACATCGTTTATTAAATACTATATTTTGTAGCGTGTGGTCTTAAAAATAAATTATAGGTAGGCGGCGAATTTTTCAAATGACCATAAAACGATTGCTGTAAGAAGCACAATTAAAACAACCAATCTTAAAAGTCCGATATTTGATTGGCGTGTAACTTTTCTCCTAAAAGAACCCCTTATATTTGAATCATAATGCCCTATCTTTGAACCGTTTAACTGGTTCTCCATTTTTTTGGTACGAATTTCGATCTCTTCTTTTATAGGATCGTAATAACGTGGAATTATTTTGAATTGCTGGTGTTTAGGCAGCTTGAATCTCGATTTGAATTTCATACGCTATCGGTTTCGTTATAGTACAAAAATAAAGTTTATTTTAATAGGTTTAAAATTTAATTACCCTAAATGATGTTTAACGATTAAGTGAGTAGAAGAGTTTACATAGTGATTTTTATGATTTTTGCTTTTTGGCTGGAAATCAAGGGACAAGGGTTTACAAGTAATGACAAGGTTGCTCAGGAAATTTGGGTCGATAGTGTTTTTAACAATTTGACAGAAAAGCAGAAAATAGGGCAGCTTTTTATGGTTGCTGCGTATTCTAATCTGAACGAAACCCATTACAGTCAGCTGGAGAAACTCATCAAGAAAAATAATATTGGCGGACTAATTTTTATGCAGGGCGGTCCTGGTAGGCAGGTGAATCTGATTAACCGCTATCAAGCAGTGGCAAAGGCACCACTATTGATAGGTATGGATCTTGAAAATGGGCTGGGAATGCGATTGGATAGTACGATTAGCTTTGCGAAGCAAATGACATTAGGTGCAATCCAAGACAATCAATACATCTATAACTTAGGGGCAGAAATTGCAAGGCAATGTAAGCAGATTGGGGTGCATGTTAACTTTGCGCCAGTTTTAGACATTAATAACAATGCTAACAACCCAGTGATTGGCATGCGATCCTTCGGAGAGGAGAAAGCATTGGTAGCAGAGAAAAGTGCAGCATTGATGCAAGGCATGCAGGAATATGGAATTATTGCAGTGGGAAAACATTTTCCAGGGCATGGAGATACATCGAGTGACTCACATTTTTCTTTGCCTGTCATCAAGCATACAAAATCTCGCTTAAGAAATATTGAGCTATATCCTTTCAGGAAACTAATCAGGAAAGGTTTGAAAGGAGTGATGAGTGCACATTTGCAAATTCCAGCCTATGATTCCACTAAAAATATGCCATCGTCACTTTCACCAAAAGTAGTGACTGGTATTTTGAAGCGGAGTTTGAAGTTCAAGGGATTAATTTTTACAGATGCCTTGAATATGAAAGCAGTTACGCGCTATTTTAAAGCGGGTGAAATAAACGTAAAAGCGGTGAAAGCTGGAAATGACATTTTGCTTTTTTCTGAAAATGTATCGGCGTCTATTGAGATGATTTCTGATGCCGTGGCTAGTGGCGAGATTTCAAGAAAGGAGCTGTATAAAAGTGTAAAGAAGATTTTAATGGCGAAGTATTGGGCAGGACTTGGCCAATTTAAACCTATTAATCCGCGCTATGTGCTTGATAGAGTTAATACACCAACGGCTAAATTATTAAATCAAAAAATATATGAGCAGGCAATTACAGTGGTGAAAAATGATGAAAATGTAATTCCAATAAAAACATTAGACAATAAAACTTTTGCTACATTAAATATTGGGTCAAGTTTAGGAGATGCTTTTCAGACGACATTGAGGAAGTATGTGGACTTCAAAGAATTTTACACACCACACGGCAGTGAGCAAAAGGAATATGAACGATTGTTTGCTGTGCTGAAAAAATATAGTACGGTCGTGGTGGGTATTCATGGGTTGAACAACTCCTCTTCGAAAAAATTTGGAACGAATGAAGCCTATTTAACATTTCTCAAAAAACTCCAACGAGAGACAAATGTTATCACCGTAGTTTTTGGGAATCCTTATGCCTTGAAATATTTTGATGGGTTGGATCATCTTATATGTACTTATGAGGACAACAACTATACAAAACAGATAGCACCGCAAATCATTTTTGGAGCACTACCAGCAAAAGGGAAACTACCGATCTCTCCTTCACTGATTATACAGGTAGGACAGGGAATAGAAACACAAGCGATTGGTAGGTTATCATATTCCCTGCCAGAAAATGTGGGTTTAAATTCTAATGTTTTGAATCGGATAGACTTAATAGCCAAAGAGGCAATCCGGATGAAGGCAACCCCTGGATGTCAGATTTTGGTGGCTAGAGATGGTGCGGTTGTCTATGAGAAATCCTTTGGAAATTTTACCTATGACAAGCGAAAGCGCGTGACCAATGAAACTGTTTACGACCTAGCATCTTTAACCAAAGTACTAGCTACGCTGCAAGCGGTTATGTTTCTAGAAGATCAGGGGTTTCTGGACGTGAATAAGAAGGCGTCCTATTACTTGCCAGATTTAAAAGGAACTAATAAAGAGAATTTAATTATTAAAAATATATTAACCCATCAAGCCGGTTTACTATCTTTTATTCCTTTTTGGGCAAAAACAGTAAGCGATGATAAACTGAGTCCTGAGTTTTATAGAACATCGAGAGGCTATCCTTACAACATTGAAATTGCACCGAATATTTACGGAAAACAAATACTACCTGATTCTATCTGGACATGGATAAAGGAATCGAGTTTAAGGAAAAGAAAGAAAAAAGATAATACCTATGGCTATAAGTATAGTGATTTGGGTTTTTATATTATGAAACAAATTGCCGAAAAACTCCTAAACCGACCGATTAACGAATTTTTGGATGAAAATTTCTATGCACCACTGGGCGCAAATTCTTTGGGATACTTACCATTGGATAGAATGTCAAAAAGTAAAATAACACCAACGGAAAGAGATGTTTATTACAGAAATTCTTTGGTGCACGGAATAGTTCACGATCCTGGAGCGGCAATGATGGGGGGTGTTTCGGGGCATGCAGGACTTTTTGGTAACGCGAATGATGTAGCAAAACTATTGCAGATGAATGCGCAAGGAGGGATGTATGCGGGCAGTCAATATTTCCAGACTGGCACGGTATTCCGATTTGCATTAAAACAATTTGAAGATAACAGAAGAGGGCTGGGTTGGGATAAACCTGCACCCAAGGGACAGCGAACACCGGTCTCTACATATGCTTCCCCAGCTACTTACGGGCATACCGGATTTACTGGCACCGCTGTTTGGGTTGACCCTGCCTACAAGTTAACCTATATATTTTTATCAAACAGAATATATCCTACTGCAAATAATAGGATACTCATTAAAAAAAATATCCGCACCAGAATACAGGATATTATTTATCAAGCAGTAGAGAAATAACTTCAAATATTTTATCTAAATAATTGACACACTTATTCAGAACTTTTATCTTTGGTTAACCGTTTAGGTTAAAAAGTCGATAAAATTTAAAGGATGAATATAGGAATTGTTTGTTACCCAACATATGGTGGGAGTGGCGTGGTTGCTACGGAATTAGGAAAAGCGCTAGCCCAAGAAGGGCATAAAGTTCATTTCATTACTTATTCACAGCCAACAAGGCTTGATTTTTTTAATGAAAATCTCTTTTACCATGAAGTGGACATCAATCCATACCCACTGTTTCAGTATGCACCTTATGAGCTTGCGCTAGCAAGTAAAATGGTGAATGTGACTGCTTTTGAAAAATTAGATTTGTTGCATGTGCATTATGCCATACCGCATGCTTCGGCAGCGCATTTGGCAAAACAGATTTTAAAGACGAAGGGAATTAACATTCCAATCATCACCACATTGCATGGTACTGATATTACACTGGTAGGTAAAGACCCCTCTTATGAGCCGGTCGTGACGTTTAGTATTAATCAGTCCGATGGCGTGACGGCAGTATCACAAGACCTCAAGGATGATACCTATGAACATTTTGCTATCACTAAAAATATTGAAGTGATTCCAAATTTTATTGATTTGAAAAGATTCAAAAAACAGAAGAAGGATCATTTTAGAAAAGCTATTTGTCCGAACGGTGAAAAGCTAATTGTCCATACGTCAAATTTTAGAAAGGTAAAGCGGGTTGAGGATGTGCTACTTACTTTTGATAAAATAAGAAAGGTTGTTCCTGCAAAATTATTGCTAGTAGGTGATGGCCCTGAGCGAATAAATATCGAGAACCTGTGTCGAGAATTAAAAACATGCGACGATGTGCGGTTCTTGGGTAAACAGGAGGCTGTGGAGGAAGTGCTTTCTGTGGCAGACCTTTTTATGATGCCATCCGCAAAAGAAAGCTTTGGATTAGCAGCACTTGAAGCCATGGCATGCGAGGTGCCTGTTGTTTCTACTAATGTGGGTGGAATTCCTGAACTAAATGTTGAGGGTGTCACAGGTTTTATGTGTGATGTAGGTGACGTGGATACGATGACCGAAAAAGCGTTATATATTTTGAAAGATGAAAACTTACCGAAATTCAAAGCGAATGCGTTAGCAAGAGCAACCGAATTTGATATCACTAATATTGTACCAAAGTATGAAAGATTTTACAATAAGGTAATTAAAGAAAGCAAGGAAATTCTTTCTTGTTAATATGAACTTATTGGTGTTGTAGTCGTTTAAAGTAGTAGTATTTAGTCATTTTTTAAAGATGTTAGAAACTGAAAAACATGGAGCACACAATGAAAAAATCACATAATAAGCATTCGAAAAAATTATTTAAAAATTCAATTATTGAGCGGCTTTCTAAGTCGCATATTTCAGTGCCTATTTTAATCCTCACCATTTATGGGATAGCTATTGGCTATTGGGGTATTATGCATGATGCTATTAATCTAATGAATTTGGTCTGGCTATTTCCTGTGGGTGTGCTGACATTTACTTTGGCAGAATATTTAATTCACAGGTATGTTTTTCACATGCTGCCTGATAAACCTATCAAAGAAAAAATAGCCTATAATTTTCATGGCGTGCACCATGACTATCCGAATGACAAAGAGCGGCTCGCCATGCCGCCAATAGTGAGTTTCATATTATCGACGGTTTTGTTTTTCTTTTTTAGGTTAGTGATTGGTGATTATGCTTTTGCCTTTGTGCCTGGATTTTTAATTGGCTATTG
>CAYRIF010000137.1:0-9758 GCA_964424205.1 uncultured Roseivirgaceae bacterium
ACCTTAATGTTATTTGTAAAATCATCAGACGTAAGAAATTCTGAAATAGATTTTAAGTGTGGAAAATATCTTTGCAAATTGCTAAACCTATAAAAAGGAAGTTTGTTAAGTGCTTTGCGCAGTATGCGTCTTTCAAAACTGTTTAAATAATGAATTTTTCGGGCTGTTTGATTATTGGTTGAAGCTCTACTTCTAAAGATATTCTGAACTGAGGAATCTCCAGAGAGTAATTTTTTCTTATAAATCTTATCTCTGATTGATTTATCTAATTTGAATTGATTGGCATGTCCTTTTGTCTGCTTTTTTATAATTTGGCTACTACTTTTTTTAGCAGTGCTTTTCCCTTCCTCAGGGGTTGCCTTTAATCCTATTGCTTGCAATGCTTTATTTAATTCAACAATGTACTTTGGATTGTGTGCAGCATGATAATACAACGCTTCGCAAATTCGTAATTCATTGTCTATGTTATCATATTTTCTTTGATAGCGTGGTTGCTCTTCTGTTAATCTGAAGGGGCAATACCGCGCACCTCTGCCTATTAATTGCGCCTCAGACATGGTTGTTTTCCCTACTTTTCCTTTGTGCACTGCAACTGTAGGGTTATAGAGTCTAACAATGTCGAAAAGATTTAAAACATCCCATCCTTCGTTTAACTTGTCCACTGCAAAAACAGCTCGGTATTCATTGTCTCCATCTTCTAGGCTGTTTATAATTAGCTGCTTTTCAATACTATCGTTTTTACTATCAATCGAAATACATTTACTTTCTGAAAAATCTTCTTGAAGCTCGGAAATTAGATTGTCTATTGAGATATCATGGACGTCGAAATAATTAAAAATTTTAGAGATTACCTTATTGGTAGCGTTGCTGCTTATTTTCTTAATTCTTGCAGGCGTCAGCGTTTGTATGCCGTTTATAAATTCGTCATAAAACGATTTACTATCACTTATTGTTTTGGACTTTAATAGTACCACAGGTTTTACATGTATTCTGTTTTTTTCAAAAACCTTCTTGCGATACTGATTTAAAATAATTGCTTGTAACGCTCTTTCAAATGGGTTTAATTCGGCTTGAAGCACATGAACCTCTTTGGAATATTTGTCCTTCCTAAATTGTTTTAAAGGATAGTCAAATAATAGCTTATCATGGTATTTCTTGGCTATTTCTGGATGTTGTAAGTCACTTGTAGCAGTGAATTCTAGCAATAAATTTTCAGTATTGGCACTAAATATTTTATCAACGGTACTTTCCCAACTAACCAATGCCTCCATTTCATCTTTTGTACGCTTCCCTTTTTTTGTTTCGGCATTAATATGATGTGCCTCGTCCGATAGTAATACTATTCTCTTCTCTTCAAAATCCTCATAAGTAAGGCTGTTTTCTTTTGGTGCGTTTAGCTGGGTATGCAAACCTTGAATGGTAGTGAAAACGATGTTTATATTTTCTTGATCAGCGGCTTCAAAATTTGCTACTTCTTTGATGGATATGTGCTTTCCAACGTTTGATAAAGTCTCATTAAATAAGTATTTGGATGAACGAGCGTTTAAAAAGTTATCCCTTGTTTTCTCAATAATATTGGCACTGTTTACAAAGAAAATAAAGTTACGATATCCTTGTGCATATAGTCCTAAAAGTACACCCGCCATTACTAGGGTTTTGCCACTGCCAGTAGCCATGTGAAAAAGCAGTTGTGTTGGTTTTTTTCTGTTTGGGTTATTGTTTAGGTGAAATTCAAATCGTGCTAAAGCTTCTGACTGATAGGGTCTTAATGCAAACTTAGGATTAAGATTATTTTTTATAATTGGCTTTACTTCGAAAGCAAAAGCCTTTGAAATATTTCCAGATATATATTGTTCTAACGTTTTCTTACTCATATTCTTTCAAATATGTGATTAATTCTTGCGGAGGGAAACATGCTTTAAGCGGACAAACCCAAAAATCACGTTTAGCAAAAGACCAAGTTCTGCTTTCAGCAGGAAGTGCGTTTACTCTTTTCACTAATCTTGGTTTGTCAATCCAGCAAAAAAGAAATGTTTTATCCAAATATGCTTTTCCTAAAAGGGAGTTGTATAAATAATTCATATCACCTGAAGTCAAATCTATATTTTTCGAAACCAACCAGTCATCTTTCATTTTTGTGCGATGTTCATAAAATATTTGGATATGGATGTCGCTTTTTAAATCTTCAATGGTATTTCCCCTTTTGATTAGTTTAATATCTCTTTTGTTGAAAGCGGTTTCTAAATCACCATCTGCATCAGGTAGTAGCGAGGTTTTTAATTCAATATCCAACCTCTTGTATTGAAAATCAATGTCAATATTTGAAGCCATATCTATGGTATTTTTTGATTCAATGATTATGTCATTTGTCGAAAACCATTTCTCTATCGCGATCTCTCCAATAGCTCCTCTTAACTTGCTGTCGAACGAAACATTGGGATGCCGCTCTCTTAGGTTATCCAGAAGCAGCTGACTTTGCACTTTTTTGATGGCTTGCATTACATCATCTTTTGTAACCTCTAGCTTCACTATTTGATTGAAATTCATCACTATAAGGAATAAAATTTTCTAGTCATTAACTTGGATTCGGTATCAATTTTGTAATCAGCATCTTCCATTTCATGTAGTGAAACGTATAGATTGTTTTTGTCCAAAATTGCTACCAATACTTTTTTGATGGCTGTGATTTCCAGTGCTTTTAGTTTCTCTTCTTTTGGGAATGATTCAATGCTGTAATCAATATGCTGATTGGATTGTAGTTGATTGTAAATTTGAAGGAGTTCTTTTTTTGAAGAAGCCTTAAAAATTTCTTGAATAATTGTTTCATTAAAGTCCATCAGACTGCAAAAGTTAAAGCCATCAGTTAGGTGATGGTTTTTTAATGCAATTTGTGCTCTTTTAGCGGTGACAGTTTCTATATAATCCATCTGCTCCACTAGAATGAATTTTCGCGTGCTTTTAGTGGTCGCATTGATGGAGATTACCGCTTCTGCAGTGGTACCCGATCCTGCAAAAAAATCTAAAACAATATCATTTTCTTTGGTCGCAGATAGAATCAATGTTTCAAGTAATTTGACAGGTTTTGGGTATGCAAATGGTTTTTCACCACCAAAAATATGCTTGATGTCTTTGCTGCCATCTTTGTTTAATGCGGTATTGTATAAAATTGAGGACAGGTTTCTGCCTCTCTGAATTACTCTTCCGTTACTGTCATACCGCAATTTACCTTTTTCTTCATTGACGTAGATTTTGTAATGCACGCGCCACTGGTTTTTGATTTTTTTGAAGACAATTCTATCATCAGCAAGCCTTTTATTAAATGTGGCTTCGTTGCATTTCCATTGGTGTGCATTACCTTTTAAAATCGTTTCATCTGGACAGATTATATCATAATGCAAGCCGGAACTATCACTTAAACTCGGATCATTGAGGTCTTTGGTTTTGAATTTTCCGTGCGTTTTTACTTTGGCATCTCCTAGCTTGTATGATTGTAAAGTTTTTTTATCCAAGGGCATTTTGTAGATGCCGTTATTTTGTTTTCGATAAGCAAGGATATATTCATGCTCCACCGCAATGTCCTGACTGTCATTTCCTCCGCCAGCTTTTTTTCTCCAAATCAGGTTGGTGATAAAATGGTCTCTTCCAAAAACTCCATCACATAATACTTTCAGGTAAGCGTTTTCTCTGTCATCACAACTTATATAAATGATACCATCATTATTCAAAAGCTCTTTTGCAACCTCTAACCTATTTTTCATAAAAGTCAGCCATGCCGAATGATTGAAGCTGTCGTTGTAATTAAATCCATCGCCGCCAGTATTATAAGGTGGATCAATATAGATCAGTTTGATTTTTCCTTTGTATACCTTTTTTAATGAGTGCAGTGCCAAAAGGTTATTTCCTTTGATGATAAAATTATCATTGATAGAAATATTCTTTACTGGCTGCACACCGATTTTGTTATAATGCTTCCAACCGGTGAGTACTTTGGGTTCAAAGAGCCTGTCTATTTGTTCTGGTGCCAATGTTTCATTCCAGAATACTTCTTTGAGTTTTTGCGCCTCTTTTGTTTGTCCGCCTTCGAGCACACAGTCTTTGTACGCCCATGATAGTACAACTTCTTTTGCTTCAGTAATGTATTCATCATTGACGGTTAAGCCTATTTTGTTTTTAAACGCAGTATAGCTGTCTGGTAAAAACTGTTTATTAGAAATGAACTTTTGGAATTTGATTTTATCAAAGACCAGTACTTTATTTACAGCCGTAAAAAAGTGTTTTTTGGCTATTTTATCTTTGATTAGAAGTGAAAGCAGTTCAGTGTCAAGTTTCAACGCAGCCTCAATAATCGTATTTTTGAACAGTTTTCCATCCTTACTATACTTTTCATTTTTACGAAGGACAGTTTGTATATGTTCAAAAAGATTCATGTTTGGTATCAATAATTAATCATTGTAAAAATATGATAAATTATAGGATGTTGTTTTATTTTTTAGAATTATAATAAAAGCTAGCGGATTTTGTTAAGCGTCACTGTAGTATCTGCTTCATAAATGATTTCATGAAGTCTGGTTTTCCAATTGGTATGGGATGTATTTTTTTTGCTCAATGGGTTTTTGTCTGTCTTGTCAAAATTGGACCTAATTTAAATCATATACATGTTTGTAGAAATATTTTTTATTGATTGTCGACGGAACGGAATTTATCATCATTCCAATTTCTTGTATTATTTAGGATGTAATTATGTATTCGTTCAAATGATTTGCCGTCACGAATTATATGGTCATGATATCTAGGTTGCCATTGATAACTGGCAATGATTTTTCGTGCGTTTTTTGTCACCCCAATTTTATATCCACGAATAATGGATGCCAAATTTTGGGATTGTGGGCCGAATTTATTTTTTGATACGGGTGCATTTTTTTGCACCCGTAGAGACGCAATATTTTGCGTCTCTACCACCCCCACAGGTTTATCAATAATCAAAATCCCATGAATATGATTTGGCATGACCACAAATGCATTCAATTTTACAAACGGAAAATGTTGTGGTATTTCATGCCAATATTTTTCCGCCATTTTTCCGATGTTGGACAGGTTCATTTTGTCATCATTGATTTCACCAAAATAATGTTTTCTGTCCTTGGTGCAGATGGTTACAAAATACGCTGCATTGCTGCCATAATCCCAAGTTCGCAATCGTGTTGACGCTATTCTGTATTTATTTTGGTATTTTTTTGTCATTACATATAGGATTCTAAACCATTATAATTTCCCTAAAAATCCACATTCCCAGGAGTCCGAGGGAAAGGAATGACATCTCTAATATTGCCCATACCGGTGATGAACTGCACGAGCCTTTCGAATCCTAATCCGAAACCACTGTGGACGGCTGTACCGAAAAGTCGCGTGTCCAAATACCATTGCAATTCTTTTTTGTCAATGTCCATTGCCTCTAGTTTCTCTACTAATTTATCATAGCGCTCTTCTCTTTGTGACCCACCTACAATCTCACCAATGCCTGGAAAAAGAATGTCCATGGCAGCGACAGTTTTGCCATCGTCGTTTTGCCGCATGTAGAATGCCTTGATATTGGCAGGGTAATCAAACAGTATCACTGGTTTTTTGAAATGCTTTTCTACCAAAAATCGCTCATGCTCAGATTGTAAATCTGCGCCCCAATCATCTATCAAAAATTTGAACCGTTTCTTTTTGTTGGGTTTAGAATTTCTCAAAATTTGTATTGCATCGGTATAGGAAAGGCGCACAAAATCATTGTCAGCTACAAATTGCAATCTTTCTAACAATGATAATTCATTCCGCTCTTCCTGCTTTTTGTTTTTGTCCTCGTCTAGCGACCGTCTGTTTAAAAACGCCAGATCATCTTTGCAGTTGTCCAAAGCATATTTGGCAAGGTATTTTAAAAATTCTTCAGCCAAATCCATATTGTCATTGATGTCATTGAAAGCCACCTCTGGTTCAATCATCCAAAATTCAGCCAAGTGTCTTGTGGTATTCGAATTTTCGGCACGGAATGTTGGTCCGAAGGTATAAATCTCAGCAAGCGCCATGGCAGCAAGTTCTCCTTGGAGCTGCCCTGAAACAGTCAGGCTGGTTTTTTTATCAAAGAAGTCTTGTTTGAAATCGACTTCTCCTTCTTCATTTTTAGGTATTTTATTTAAATCTAGGTTGGTTACCGTAAACATTTCCCCTGCCCCTTCGGCATCAGAGGCCGTGATAATAGGGGTGTGTACATTGACAAAACCTTTGTCATTGAAAAACTTGTGGACCGCAAAAATCATGGCATGCCGCACCCTGTATATCGCACTGAAAGTATTGGTACGTGGGCGTAGATGCGCAATCTCTCTTAAAAACTCTAACGAATGTCTTTTAGGTTGTAGTGGAAAATTTTCTGGATCAGCGGTTCCCAATACTTCAATTTCTGATGCATGAACTTCTACTTTTTGCCCATGTCCTTGTGATTCTATAATTTTACCGTTGACAGAAATACATGCCCCTGTTGTGATGTCGGAAAGTAGTTCTTCGGTATAGTCGCTTGGATTGGCAACGATTTGCAAATTGTGAATAATTGAACCATCATTCAGCGCAATAAAAGCAACGTTTTTGCTCTCTCTTTTGGTGCGTACCCAGCCTTTTACATTAATTTCCATGCCAAATTTATCACTGGCAAGTATGTCTTTGATTTTGGTTCGTTTTGATTTAGTCACTTTTGATCCGATTTATGAATATGTTTAAAAAATATTACACCTAATATGAGTGATTCAAAAGTGATGAGAAGTGCTTGAGTATCTGACAGTTAAAAGGTTTATAAAAAACACAGAAACACTAACAGATCTTTAGAGTATTTTTGTAAGCCTTTTTAAATCAGAGAGTTAGTGCTTATCGCAGTTTTGAATCCCTTAATTTAGGTGATAATAAGATGGTCACAAAAAAACGATAATTTACTGTTTTTGTCAAAGAATAAAAGAATTATTATAAATTTGGGAATATCTCTAAATAGTGTCTGTTAGAAAACTATCTAATTTTATGAAATGAGTTATGTTGGATGAGATTTTGATTTTTTGAGATCCAGTGATGCCTGAGTATCAGTGGGTTGAGGAAAATTAAAATATTGCCAAAAGAAACATTTCTAATTTTGCAGAGTTTTCTAACAGACACTAATACACTTGATTTATATGGAGATAGCAATTTTGTAGCATAAAAAAGGACGGTTTTACTTCGGAATAGGTCATTCATATTTTAGTTGAAATGTGTCATGTATATATTTTTATAAAATTGTACCAAAGATGAATAAATATGCATTTACCTTTAGTTCAAAATTAGGAATCAAATTTGTTAATTTTAAAACAGACCATAACAATACTCCCATCAGAGTCTCTCGTAGAGGACTCTGTATGTTCTTCATTAATACCTCAGAGTCCCTTTCAGGAGACTCTGAGGGGGAGATATTTTTATAAAATTGTACCAAAGATGAATAAATATGCGTTTACCTATAGTTCAAAATTAATTATTAAAGCAGCAGTAGGAATTAGAATATGTTAAAGTTTAATTTAAGTCAGAAATTATCACAGAAGTTATCGCCGCAGCAGATACAATTTATCAAGCTGTTGCAGGTGCCGACGGCTGAACTTGATGCTAGAATTGAAGAGGAATTAGAGGTGAATCCAGCGCTTGAAGAGGGAAAAGAAGAAAAAGAAGAGGTCGTCAGTGAAGAGGAGAAGAGTGAGGAAATAAGCAAGGAAGAAGATGTGAATGTGGAGGATTATTTGCGAGATGATGATTTTGGAGGGTATAAAATGCAAGGGGACGGAAACTATCCTAATGAAGATAATAAGGAGATTCCTTTCTCAGTGGCGTCTACGCTTAATGAGCAGCTATTGGCGCAACTTGGCTTTGTAAGACTTGACGAACGACAAACCACGATTGCCAAACAACTGATAGGGAGTATAGAGACGGATGGATATATCAGGCGTGAGTTGGATTCAATTATCAATGACTTGGCATTTTCACAAAATATAGAAACGGATGAGGAGGAATTAGAGGAGTTACTGCTGAAAATTCAGGAATTTGACCCTCCAGGAATTGGCGCTAGGGATTTACGAGAGTGTTTGATTATTCAGCTCAAGCGAAAAAAAGAGCAGACTTTTGATGTTATGATGGCTACCCGAATTCTAGAAGAGTGCTTTACAGAATTCACTAAAAAACATTATAAAAAAATCATTAAAAAATTGAGCATTGCTGATGAGGATGATTTGAAAGATGCCATCGGTGTAATTGTAAAGTTAAACCCTAAACCAGGAGGTGTTTCTGGTGGCTTGGTAAAAACGCAATACATTATCCCTGATTATATATTGACCAATGACAATGGTAATTTGAATTTGACGCTGAATTCAAAAAATGCACCCGAACTGCGTGTAAGCCGTTCTTATTCAGACATGTTGAATGCCTATGATAAGAATAAAAAGGATAAAAAATTAAGAGAAACGGTGAAATTTGTCAAGCAGAAATTAGATACCGCTCGTTGGTTTATTGATGCGATTAAGCAACGTCAGAACACATTGCTTAATACTATGAATGCAATTATATCTTATCAATACGACTACTTTCAGGAGGGAGATGAGAGCAAGCTGAAGCCAATGATACTGAAGGATATTGCAGAGAAAATAAACATGGATATTTCTACAGTTTCAAGGGTCGCAAATAATAAAGCAATTCAGACGGAATTTGGCATCTATCAATTAAAATATTTCTTTTCGGAGGGAATAGAAACGGAATCAGGAGAAGAAGTAAGTAGCAGGGAAGTGAAGCATACTTTGCAGGGATATATAGATAAGGAAGATAAGAAAAAACCGCTGTCTGATGAAAAACTAGAAGGGTTGTTAAAAGAAAAAGGCTATAAAATTGCACGAAGAACGGTCGCAAAATACCGCGAGCAACTCAATATACCTGTTGCACGACTTAGAAAAGAGTTATAGTGAGTAATCGATTAGCAAAAATAATTTCTGTCGTGCTGCATCCGTTGGTGATGCCAACCCTAACATTTTATATACTTTTTGATTATGCGTTGGAATCGTTAATGCCTATATCTGGTATAATTTTTCAAAGAATTCTGAGGATGGTTTTTATCATCACCTTTTTCCTGCCGCTGGTGAGTGTTATGACGATGCGACTCAATGATTTGTTGGCATATTTTAAATATAGAAAGAGCGACGAAAAAAAGAAAGCAGCAAGTGTAGCGGCATTGTTGATGAATGACAAGAAAGATAGGCTTCTCCCTTTTATATTTGTAACAATTATTTATGGGCTGTCTGCATATCTATTTCTTGTAAAAATTCATACCAATCCAATATTCGGAATTGTTTTGGCAAGTATTACTTTCACGCTGGTTTTGACCACACTCATTTCACAATCATTTAAAATAAGCATGCACAGTGCAGGAATTTCAGGGGTTGTTGGTTTTTTGATGGCAGTGAGTTTTAGATATCCTGATAATCAATTATTTTACCCAATAATAATTACAATATTGTTGGCTGGAGCAGTGATGACAGCTCGCCTGCAGCTGAATGCCCATAATACCAAAGAGATAGTTGCTGGAGCTTTGCTAGGATTTTTGGTGAGCTTTTTTGCTATTTTAGTTTTTGTTTAACTAACTTTCCATGGGTATAAAACCTAGGAGAGTTGATAGAAATTAACCCAATAATATAATATGTACAAATTTTTGAAATTCGAAGAAAAAGAAG
>CAYRIF010000138.1:0-9696 GCA_964424205.1 uncultured Roseivirgaceae bacterium
AAATTAGCAAGAGTAATTTATCAACCAAAGCATTGTCATTAAAGTATGATGTTTCAGAAAAGACGATTAGTAAATGGAAAAACAGGCAATGCGCCACTTTGCTATTTTATTTCCGTTGGGGCAGATTTTTTATCCAGGAAGCATAAATGAAGGTGGGTATTAAAGCGTAATCTGTGAGGACACAGACCATAGAGAACATTAGTCTTGCATCCACAATATTAGTTGTTATTTTTTATAGCATAGACAAAAGCCTCTACGCTTGTATTATTTTTCAATTTCACTGTTGTTAATACTCGTTCATATCCATCTCCTTCAAAATCATCTAGCTTGGACCAATGCTTAATAAGATTATCTGAAGTAAACAAAAAACCTATAATTTTTGCTCCTTCCGAATCTATAGTAAGTCCAGGACTTCCCATATCCGCTCCCCACCCTTTATTATGTAAAATTCCAATAATGCTTGCTGCTTCAAACGAACCTCCTATCTTATTAAGAATATGTTCATTTGGTCTTCCAGGAGCTAAAGTTCCATATACAAATAATTTATTGTTCATAATTTAATGACTCTTATCTTACAAAAAATTATTGTCACTGTTTAGACAACAATCAAAATTCCTACCCCCAAAGCGGACTATCATACTTCTTCGCATCGACAAATTCTTGGAGTTTATTCATCACAATAGGTTTGTCTTCTTTATAAGTTACCCCAAACCATTTAGCATCTGAATGCAAAACCGAAAGTGTGATTTTATTTCCATTAATCATCTTATCGATCACTGTTGGAATCAAAAATTCCTCCTTGGTTAAGTCTGGCGTTGACTCTAAAAAATCAACAAATTGACTATGCAATTCTTCAAATATATTTGGGTTAAAACCCCAATAATTCATAGAGGCTAAGCCTTCGCTGACCTTGGTTTTATTTCCGTTTGCATCCTCACAGTATATCACACCATCCTCTTCAAATATACCATGCGTTTCAGTAATGGTAGCTAAATTTCCCGCCGCATTACTCACTGATATACCTCTTGAGACCGTGCCATTATCAGAAAGTGTATTCACTAAATCATATCCGACCATACTGTATTTTGAGGCATCATTAGCGGCTACATTTGACAAGAAATCTGCCATCGTCTTAAATGCCTCGCTGCCATAAAAATCATCTGCGTTAATCATCGCAAAGGGCGTATCTATCACATTTTCCGCCGCTAAAATAGCATGTCCCGTACCCCACGGTTTCAGCCGCTCTTTTTGAACTTCAGGCTTGATATGCTCCAAATATAAATCTTGATATACGTATTCAACAACATCACTGCGCAGTTTGGTGGTGGCAATCAGATCCTTGATATCCTCCTCTACTTCTTTATTGATAACAAGTACGATTTTCCCAAACCCACTTCTTAAAGCATCATACATGCTATATTCCATGATTGTCTCTCCACTTGGTCCCATTTGACTCACTTGTTTTGCGCCTCCGAATCGGCTACCTCTTCCCGCTGCTAAAATTAATAATGTTGGTTTCATTGTTTATATATTTGTTTTTATAAAATATTTTAAATCTAGTTCTGGCTCCACGTAATACATACCGGAGTTTTTACGGCTACTATATTCTCAGAGAATGTCAATACTCCTGAGTTTTGATTTATATTATACTGCACAATATTATCAGAATTTTGGTTGGCAACATATAGGTATTTTCCAGTAGCATCAATACTAAAGTTTCTAGGATAAATTCCCTTGCTTGGATAATGCCCTATCAATTCTAATGTGCCATTCTCTCCTATCCTAAATGCAACAATACTATCATGTCCTCTGTTAGATCCATAAAGAAATTTTCCATTTGGGTGAATATGAATGTCCGCACAATAACTATCACCCTCAAAATTTTCTGGTAACGTAGAAACGGATTGCAGATTAGTTAAAATACCTAAATTCTTATCATATGAGTATGCATTAATCCTATTGTCCAACTCATCAATAACATAAGCGTATTTTCCGCTTTTATCAAAAGTAAAGTGCCTAGGGCCTGCTCCTTCAGTTAAGTCAATTGAAACAGGTGTATTTGGTAGTAGCTTTCCATTTTCAAAGTCTATGTTATAGCTCCATATTTTATTGCTCCCCAAATCAGCGATGAAAATAAAATTGTTATCCGGAGATACCGTTGTGGAATGTGGGTGAGCACTTTCTTGACGTGGATGGTTCGTTGATCCTTTCAAATGTAGCACATCAGTTGGTATTAGGCGTCCATCATCATCTCTTTTATACATTTTAACCACGCCGCCCACATAGTTGCAAACAAAAACGAACTTTCCTGTTTTATCAAAACTAATGTGACATGGCGCAAAGCCATCCGTTGGCAATTTATGAAGCAAATCAAGCTCATGGCTATCGTTAATTGCAAAAGCATAAATATATCCTGTTGAATCATCAGCAGGAGAAAGCTCACTAACCGCATATAAGTTCTTTCCCTCAGGTGATGTGGCGACGAAAGATGGATTGACCACTTTTGCCGCCACAGATTTCATAGTCAAATGACCGTTCTCCTGATTCATTTCCATCAAATAAATACCCGCAGCTTTGCCATCGACGTGTCCTTCTTTTTTGGTATAGGTACCTATATACAAAGGTAAAGTTGCACGCACCGAATCTATGGTAGCTTCAACTTCTGAATTTTTACTTTTATTAGAAGCGTCAGTACAGGACAGCATACCTATCAGCAGCGTTAAAATTATTATTTGTTTCATAAATCTATCTAAGGGTAAGTACAATTCTATTTTTTTAGTCCAATATCTGCTTGTGCCTTGTGGATACTCGCATTTATTTCATACCCCACCAGCAGCACAATGGACAATATCAACTGCCAGACCATCAAACCAATCAGCGCGCCAATAGAACCATACAGCTTATTATAAGTACCAAAATTAGTAATATAAGTAGAGAATAAATAGGAAACCAACATGCATAATAAGGTGGCTACCAATGCGCCAATAGAGAAAAACCGCCACTTGTCATGAAGCGTAGGGCCGTAATAGTAAATAAATGAAATTGCCAAAAAGAAAGTGATAAAAATGGCAAAAAAACGTAATATCAAAAGGAACTCCACATTGTAACTCGCCATATTAATACTCGATATTTCATTGGCGTAATTCACCATGATATTGCCTACCACTATTAAAACGATGGCTAAAATTAACACCACCGCTAGCATTATTGTGAGCAGCATCGCGACCAATCTCGTCTTGAAGAATCCCCTACTCTCCCTTGTTTTGTAACATGCATTAAACGCCCTCATCAGTGATACCATTCCGTTGGTCGCTAAAATGAGCGAGAACAAAACACCAAAAGTCAAAAGACCACCCCTTGGTATACTGATTATATCATGCACCGTTGAGGAAACAGTAGCATACATACTTTCAGGCATCAATCCTCCCAAAAATTCCAGAATTCTTTCATTTGAAACGCTTGGTATCCATCCGTGAATGAAAGGCGTCAGTGTAAATAAAAATATAATGGCTGGAAAAATTGCCAACGTAAAGTTAAAAGTAACTGCTTCCGCCTTTTCCAGCAATTCATCTTTGGTTACTTTTTCAATGAATATTTTGACAATGGTGTATAAACTTATCCCCCCTTTTTTAAGTTTTACTTTTTTTAGCAGAAAGACAATCCATTTAAAAATGAAAGTCTCGGTGATGAAATATAAAATCTTTTCCTTCATTCTTATTCGAAGTAAGGGTTCATAAAATCCATAAACATTTTCGGTGGACGGCACGGCTGTCCATTTTCTGTTTTTGCAAATGCCAAAACCGTCTCTCCTCTATGAATTAATGTATTCTGCTCATTAAAAATTTCATAGTTAAATTTTATTCTTGCCGTTGGTCTTTCATTGACCCTCACTTTAATAGTGAGCAAATCATCATACTTTGCAGGCTGCAGATATTCCGAGGTATTTTTCAGCACCGGCATCATCACGCCTGCATCCTCTAGCTGCTTGTACGAAAAACCCGATGTTCGTAAACTTTCCACACGTGCCACCTCAAAGTACATCGCATAGTTACCATAATATACATAGCCCATTTGATCTGTTTCAGCATATCTAACCCTTATTTTTGTTTCGTGCGTGAACATTATTTATACAGTTTGGCTTTATTTAGTTCGTTCTGATATAACCTGGCATAGCGCATATGCTGACTATGCGTTTTTGCGAAATTATGATACCCAGAAAAATCTTCTTTGGCACACATAAACAGATAATCATGTTTTTTATAATTCAGCACCGCTTCAAGAGCAGGAATAGATGGTAAGTTTATTGGTCCAGGTGGCAAGCCCACATATTTATAAGTATTATATGGTGATTCAATTTCTTTGTGCTTGTTCAACACCCTTTTGATGGTAAAATCTTTTGCCGCAAAAATCAACGTCGGATCTGCCTGCAAAGCCATATTTCTATTAATTCTATTCATATATAGTCCTGCGACAACTGGCATTTCATCCACTTTTTTGCTTTCTGCATAGACGACTGATGCTAATATTGAAACCTCCACTGGCGAAAGTCCAATTTTATCTGCTTTCGCTAATCTCTCCTCTGTCCAATAGTGCTGGTATTCCCTATTCATTCTTTTCACTAAACCCTCCGCCGATACATCCCAAAAAACCTCATACGTATTTGGAATAAACATAGTCATGAAATTTTCACTTGTAAAACCATATTTCTGCGCTACCGCAGCATCATTAAGAACCTCCAAGAAATCAGCTTTCGTTAATGCAATATTTACGGTCACCTTTTCTGCCAAATCTTCCTTCAGTCTTACATTATTAAAAGTAATATTAACAGGCATTTGCACACCTGAACGTAAGTACCGAATTGCTTCAACATTAGTCATATCAGGTCTCAATAAATACCTTCCCGACTTTACATGCGCTTGATATTTCATCAACTTTGATAAAAAACTAAATGATACTATATCATTAACATACCCACCCTCCATAAGCGAATCTTGTACCACTTTAAAATCCGCTCCTTTGGGAATATAAAATGCTTTAGCCTCCTCTTTAGCAACCAAGATATTCGGGGCGTTTATTATTTGATAAGCATAAAAAACTCCTGAAATCAGCAATACACTGAAAGAAATAAACAGGACTAAATAAACTTTTTTAATCTTCATAGAATCAAAATTCTGAACTTTGCTCAAATATACTTTTAATAATTACGTTTTTCGAATTCTGAATAATGAATCTATTGCTTGGAAAATTAAACCCACTTTTCTAAAAGAAATAGTTTTTCGGACTTTTAACATAAGATTACGGATATTTTTCTTCTTAAAAAGAAAAAATTAGAAAGAAAAATTCCATAATGACGAAGCATCTATTTATTTTCGTGGTTATGAAGCAAACTTACGATACAAATTAGCATGGCTGCACAGTTGTTTAAAATACATAGCGATAATCCTGAGGGTAGAAAAATTGCCACAATCATCGGCATTCTAAAAAAGGGAGGTATCATTATTTACCCGACCGATACAGTATACGGATTGGGATGCGACATAACAAGCACCAAAGCTGTCGCCAGACTGTGTCAACTAAAAGGCATCAAACCTAACAAGCATAACTTCTCCTTTATCTGTAAGGACATCAGCGAAATAGCAACTTATACCAAAAACCTGGATACTACTATATTCAAAGTGATGAAAAAAGCACTTCCTGGCCCATTTACATTTATTTTGGAATCAAGTGGCAATGTTCCAAAAGTGCTTAAAACCAATAAAAAAACCATTGGAATCAGAATTCCTGATAATAATATCACAAAAATGATTGTGGAAATACTCGGTAATCCAATCATCACCACCTCTATTAAAGCAGATGATGAAATTCTGGAATACACCACGGATCCGGAAATGATATATGAAGAATTTAAGCACAAAGTAGATGCTGTGATTGATGGCGGATATGGCAATAACATACCCTCCACTGTTATTAACTACACGACCGGCGAAATAGAAATTATAAGGAAAGGGTTGGGTGATATTGCGCAGTTTCTGTGATCAATTACTGAGGGCTGCTGACTGCCAACTGAGAACTAAACAAAAAGCAAATGGAGAAAAAAATACTAATCCCCCTGCATTATTTGCCTAGCACCTCCTATTTCACGCACGTTAATCAAGCAGACACCATCATTATTGAAGCCAACGAGAATTTTCAAAAACAAACTTATCGTAGTCGATGCTATATCAATACCGCCAACAAAATCGATTTATTATCGGTGCCTACAAAAAAAAGCAGGAGCCGGTTATTTAAAGATACTCAAATAGATTATACCGAGCCGTGGGTTAAAAAACATTGGAAAAGCATCCTTTCTGCCTATGGTAAAGCGCCGTTTTTTGAATACTTCATAGATTCTTTTGAAACTATTTATTCCCAAAAAGAAAAATACTTGTTTGATTTAAACATGGCACTCCTGACAAACTGTCTCACCTTATTACAACTAGACAAAACCCTCAACTATTCAGAATTTTATGAGAAACAGCCCAAAAGCACAATAATTGACCTTAGGGCGAGGTTAAATACAAAAACCACTGATAAACATAATATTTCTTTCGCCCCACATCCTTACAATCAAATTTTCGGCAAAGAGTTTGTAGGTAATTTAAGTATTATAGATTTATTATTTTGTGAAGGACCAAATGCACTGTCAGTAATCAGACAATCAATCGCGAAATACTGAACAAATAGAATTATAATTTCGTTTTATATGATAAATCTTAGTTAGCTAAGAAAATCTATAAAAGATGCCATAATAGTTTATAAAAAAGAATTAGATTTAGGTTTAATTATTAGGAGGAAAGATGGAAGCAAAATTTTCAAATCGAGTAAAGGAAGTAATCTCATTGAGTCGTGAAGAAGCATTACGGCTAGGACATGATTATATTGGCACAGAGCATTTGTTATTGGGTATGATTAGAGAGGGTGATGGTGTCGCCATTAGCCTCCTTAAAAAAATTGGGCTGTCAATGGACGAGTTAAGAATGTCAATTGAGCAGTCTTCAAAAGGAACTGCCACTGGAAATATTAAAAACAGAGATAATATTCCACTTACCAAACAGACAGAAAAAGTATTAAAAATCACTTACTTAGAAGCTAAAATATTTAAAAGTCAGCTAATTGGTACAGAGCATGTGCTACTATCTATATTAAGAGATGGCAACAATATTGCTTTTCATTTGCTAGATAAATTTGAAGTCAGTTATGAAACCATCAAAGAGCTTTTAGAATACCAAACCGATAATACCATCCCTACGGCATCATCAGATACCGATGACAGCGATGAAGACGCTGCCAAAATGTTTGGCGGTGCTGGTGGACAATCATCAGGACGAGGTGGTGCCGCAAAGAAAGGTGGTTCTAAATCAAAAACACCTGTGCTTGATAACTTTGGACGGGATTTAACCCAGCTTGCCGAGCAAGACAAGATGGATCCAATAGTAGGGAGAGACAAAGAAATAGAGCGGGTAGCGCAAATATTAAGTAGAAGAAAAAAGAATAATCCAATACTAATTGGCGAACCAGGTGTGGGTAAAACTGCCATCGCTGAAGGGTTGGCTTTAAGAATTATTCAAAAGAAAGTATCCAGAGTATTGTTTGGTAAAAGAGTAGTCACTTTAGATCTAGCTTCTTTGGTCGCTGGCACAAAATACCGTGGACAGTTCGAGGAACGGATGAAAGCCGTGATGAACGAATTGGAAAAAAATAAAGATGTCATTTTATTCATTGATGAGCTGCATACTATTGTGGGCGCTGGTGGTGCTTCCGGATCGCTAGATGCTTCAAACATGTTCAAACCTGCACTAGCAAGGGGAGAAATACAATGTGTAGGTGCGACCACCTTGGATGAATACCGTCAGTATATTGAGAAAGATGGCGCATTGGCAAGAAGATTTCAAATGGTGATGGTTGATCCTACTAGTGTAGAAGAGACCATTGAAATATTGGACAATATAAAAGAAAAATACGAACAGCATCATCATGTAAACTATACAGAAGATGCCATTAAAGCCTGTGTAGAACTGTCTGATCGCTATATTAGTGATCGCTTTTTACCAGACAAGGCAATTGATGTGATGGATGAAGCTGGTGCCAGGGTACATTTAAAAAATATTCATGTGCCAAAGGAAATTACCAAACTGGAAGATTCCATTGAAAATATCAAAAAAGAAAAAAACAAAGTTGTGAAAAGCCAAAAGTATGAAGAGGCAGCACAACTTAGAGATAAAGAGAAGAAACTAATTGCCGAACTAGACCGTACGAAAACACAGTGGGAAGAGGAGAATAAAACAAAGCGATATACCGTCAACGAAAATAACATTGCTGATGTGATTGGCATGATGACTGGCATTCCTACCAAACGCATCGCTGAGAAAGAAGGCACGAAGCTCTTGAATATGTCAGATGATTTGCAAAGCAAAATCATTGGGCAGGATGAGGCAATTTCAAAGCTTTCTAAAGCCATACAACGGACAAGAGTAGGACTTAAAGACCCACAAAAACCAATAGGTTCTTTTGTATTCTTAGGCCCTACTGGTGTTGGAAAAACGGAGCTTGCCAAAGAACTAGCAAGATTCCTATTTGACAAAGATGAAGCGCTTATTCGTATAGACATGAGTGAATACATGGAGAAATTCTCCATTTCACGACTTGTTGGCGCACCTCCAGGATAGGTAGGATATGAAGAAGGTGGACAACTGACCGAAAAAGTAAGGAGAAAACCATACAGTGTTATTTTGCTTGACGAAATAGAAAAAGCACATCCTGATGTGTTCAATATTTTATTGCAAGTATTGGATGATGGTGTATTGACCGATGGACTGGGACGTAAGGTAGATTTCAGAAATACAATTATCATCATGACCTCAAACATTGGGGTGCAAGACTTGAAAAATTTTGGAACGGGTATAGGCTTTGCTACAAAATCTCGGAAAGATGGCGAAGACGAAATGATGAAAGCCACCATTCAAAATGCTTTGAAAAAAACTTTCAGACCAGAATTTTTGAATCGACTTGATGACATCATTGTGTTCAACTCACTCGATAGAGAGGACATTCATAAAATCATCGATATTTCATTGGGTAAATTATTTGAAAGAATCACCGCGCTGGGTTACACCGTGGAGTTGACCAAGAAAGCGAAAGACTTCATTGCTGAAAAGGGGTATGATCCGCAATACGGTGCTCGACCGCTTAATAGGGCGATTCAGAAATACATAGAGGATCCAATCGCGGAGGAAATACTCAAGGGCGTTCCGGAAGGCGCTACGATAGTCGCCAACCACAACGGCAAAAGCGAGGAGTTGCAATTCAAAACAAAAACGCCGAAAGTTAAAAAAGAACAATAAAGTAAGAACAGCTGGCCCATATGGATTGGCTGTTTTTGGTTATATGTATGTATAAATGTAATTCCGTTTATCCCGCATTATTCACCGTATTTTTAAAATACCAAGGGAAAATAGCGAAATACACTGCTTAACAGTACAATAGGGCGAAAAATAAATAGCCCGAATTTGAGGGTCTTGCAATTATCTTCATGCATCCGCTACGCCTGCCTGCCGGTAGGCAGGTTGCAAAACCTTTGAAATAGCACACTATGTCTGCAGGTTTCTCCCGATATTCTCATGGTTTAAGCAAGCGAATCAGTATAAAAAATTTCATACT
>CAYRIF010000139.1:0-9679 GCA_964424205.1 uncultured Roseivirgaceae bacterium
GTATTTGCAATTCTAGCAAGCCTCATAGGAAGTATTTGGGGCATTGGAATGGCAGCCGTTTATAAACATATACCAGATTATTTCCCAGAAGAAGTTGGTGTAGTAGGGGGTATGGTTGGTGTTCTTGGAGGATTGGGTGGTTTTCTTTGCCCAATACTTTTTGGCTATTTGTTGGAAGGAACCGGTCTGTGGTCGAGCAGTTGGGTATTGATGTTTTTTTTATCATTCATTTGTTTGGTATGGATGCACCAAGTTATACAAAGAATGACTGCAGAAAAACGAATTAACGGCACTCTTAAAGAGGTATAAATCATATATTGTTTATTTAAAAGTTAGTTGTATAACGTAGCAAAATACGTATATTTACCTAAAAAAATTACCCTATTGAAAAATCAAATTAAAATAGCATTGGTAGATGATCACTTGTTGGTAAGAAACGGAATTAAATCTTTGCTGGAAGAAGAACATGACATACAAGTCGTTGCGGAAGGGGCAAATGGTTATGAAGCACTTGAAATTGTCATGGAATACAATCCTGATTTGTTGATTATTGATGTGAGAATGCCTGAGATGAATGGGATAGAGGCAGTTAAAAAGCTTGGGGAAATGTCAGCAAATACGAGAACAATCGTACTGTCTATGCATGATTCTGAAGAGTATATTTTATCTTCAATCAAAGCAGGAGCGAGCGGATATTTGCTTAAAGACACTGATAAGAAAGAATTTATAAAAGCGATACATACTGTATATGCAGGTGAGAAATATTTTAGTGGTGATATATCAAATGTCATTGTATCTAATTTTTTACAAAATAGTGAGGGTACAAAGAAACCTCAAAAATTAGCGCCCAACCCATTTAATTTAACTAAAAAGGAAATACAAATTCTCTCACAAATTCTTTTAGGAAAGACCAATACCCAAATCTCTGAAATACTACATAAGAGCAAAAGAACTATAGAAACACACCGGTTTAATCTAATGAAAAAAATGGAAGTAAAAAACCTGATTGAATTATCGGCTAAAGCATCTCAATACGGGCTAAATTAAACTAACAGGCTTTATTGTTCGTGATTTTAAACGATACGTTTAAGTATTTACAAATCCAAGTTAATATTATTACCATTTTACTACGTATTAATACGTAATTTTTATAATTTGCAGTTTATTATAACGCTTCCTCCATAATATATGTCCGCTACTAAGTCATTCAAAACAACTTGTTCCTATTGTGGTGTTGGCTGTGGAATTATAGTCACTAAAGATAATAAGGGAAACTTAAATGTAAGTGGCGATCAAGATCACCCTGTAAATAAAGGAATGCTCTGTAGTAAAGGGATGAACCTAAATTATGTAGCGCAAAATACAAGTGATAGAATTTTAAATCCCGAGATGAGATGGAGTAAAAACCATCCAATGGAGAAAGTCACTTGGGAAAGTGCTATGGAAAGGGCAGCCGCTGTTTTTAAATCCGTTATTAGCAAATATGGTCCTGATAGTGTTGGTTTTTATGTTTCGGGCCAATGCTTGACGGAGGAGTATTATATTATTAATAAACTAGTCAAAGGGTTTATAGGCACTAATAACATAGATACCAACTCTAGGTTATGTATGAGTTCAGCTGTTGTCGGGTATAAAAAATCGTTGGGAGATGATACTGTTCCTATCTCGTATAGTGATATTGAATTGGCAGACTGTTTTTTAATTGCGGGAGCCAATCCAGCATGGTGTCACCCAATATTATTTAGGAGACTTGAACAACATAAAGCAGCAAACCCTCGTGTAAAAATCATAGTAGTGGATCCAAGAAAAACACCGACCTGTGCGATAGCGGATTTGCATTTGCAAATTATACCTGGTACTGATGTTGTTTTACATAATGCTATTGCACGACGTTTGATACAAAAAAATCGAATAGACAGTAAATTCATAAAAAATCATGCTTCTAATTTCGCAGCACTGAAAAAAGCGGTCTTTAAAGTATCATTGGAAAAAGCGGCTAAGGAATGTGGTATTACAGTCAAGGAAATTAAAAAGGCAGCGCAGTTTATTGGGAATGCTAAAAGATACATTAGCATGTGGACAATGGGTCTAAACCAAAGTGTTATTGGTGTTGATAAAAATATTTCATTGATAAACCTTTCATTGCTTACCGGACAAATAGGGAAACCTGGTTCCGGTCCTTTTTCTTTAACAGGTCAGCCAAATGCTATGGGTGGAAGGGAAGTCGGAGGGATGGCTAACTTATTAGCAGCACATAAAGACCTTGATAATCCCGAACATAGAAAGGAAGTAGCCGATTTTTGGGGAAGTAAAGAAATTTCCCCTTCGCCAGGATTAACCGCTACGGAAATGTTTGACGCCTTACATTCCGGTAAATTAAAAGCAATATGGATTGTTTGTACCAATCCGGTGGTCAGCTTGCCAAATTCTTTGCAGGTAGAAAAAGCACTTGAAAAAGCCAATTTTGTGGTTGTTCAGGATATTTCGCATAATTCAGAAACTTGTAAATATGCCGACTTGTTATTGCCAGCTGCTGGTTGGCTAGAAAAAGAGGGCACAATGACTAATTCAGATCGTAGAATCAGTTATTTACCGAAAGCCATAGATGCCCCAGGTAACGCATTGCCAGATGTTGATATTTTCATGAAATTTGCTCAAAAAATGAATTTTTCTGAGTTTGAATATGAAAATACAAGCGAAATATTTGAGGAACATTGTCGGTTAACAAAGGGTACTACTATTGATATTTCGGGATTATCTTATGAGCGATTAATTATAGAAGGAAGTATGCAATGGCCTGTATACACCAAAGAGCATCAAGGAACTACAAGGCTTTTTACGGATTTTAAATTCCATACACCAGATGGAAAAGCTAAATTAAATGTTCCGTTGCAAACTGATAATCAATCAGAAAAAACAACAAATGAATTTCCTCTGGTATTGACTACTGGAAGAATTCGAGATCAATGGCATACAAGAACTAAAACAGGTAAGGTTAATAAACTAAATACGCATATATCCTCGCCCTATTTAGAAATTAATGGAGTAGACGCAAGTGCACGGAAATTAAGAGAGGGTGATATTGCTATAATTAAAAATGGAAGGGGAGAGGTTCGCGTAAAAGTACGTGTCAGTTATGATATTAGAAGAGGAGTGGTATTTATGCCGATACATTGGGGAAAAATACTAAACAGTGACTTTGGTAGAGCAAATAATTTAACCAACAATTTAGTTGATCCTATTTCTAAAGAACCAGATTTTAAATACGCTGCGGTTGAAGTATTAAAGTATAAAAAGGATAAACAAAAGATTTGTATTATCGGAGCAGGTGCGTCTTCCTATCGATTTGTTCAGACCTATAGAAGTTTCAAAACCCAAGATAAAATTTCTGTGTTTTCTAATGAGGAATATCCATTTTATAACAGGGTATTGTTACCAGAATATGTTAGTGAAGATTTGGCTTGGGAACAATTACAAAAACTAAAAAAAGGAGAGCTTGAAAAGTTAAAAGTACAGTTACAATCGAATACTTCGATTACACATATTAATACCAAAGAAAAATATATAGTAGATAGTAACAGCGATAAACATTTCTATGATATCCTCGTCATTGCCACGGGTAGTCGCGCCTACGTTCCAAAAGATATTCCAATACACTTACCTGGTAGGTTTACCATGCGTAATAAAGCTGATGCTGATGCCCTGAAAAACCATCTGTTAATGACAAATTTGCCAGCAAATAAGCAACACGTTGTGATTGTGGGTGGAGGCCTCTTAGGGTTGGAATTAGCGGCATCTCTTAAAAAGAAAAATGTAAATATTACAATTGTTCAAAAGGCTTCAAGATTAATGGAGCGTCAATTAGATAGGATTGCCAGTAGATTATTAGCTGAGAATATTCAAGATAGGGATATCCAAATATATTTTGACAATGAAGTAAGTACTGTCTTTGATGAAAATTCTAGTGCTAACAAACTTTTAATTACACTTAAATCTGGCAAAGTAATTAATGCAAATGCGATAGTATATACAATTGGTACAGTGCCAAATATAGCGCTAGCTAAAAATTGTAATTTAGATTATAGACGAGGTGTCATTGTAAATCATTATTTACAAACTAGTAATCCTAACATCTTTGCACTTGGTGAAATAGCGGAATATGACAATTTTCTATACGGAATTACCTCGGCAGCAGAACAACAAGCAGATATTGCCGCTAAATATATTCTAGGTGACCTTGGTAGCAACTACAAAGGGTCTGTTTTGATGAATATACTAAAATTTGAAGATCTCGACTTATGCAGTATTGGTATGGTTACTCCCCCAAAAAATGATGCCTCATATGAGGAAATTGTACTGATGGACATCGCTAAACATTTTTACAAAAAATGTATCGTTAAAAATGACCTTTTAGTAGGAACAATATTAATGGGTGATAAAAATGAGTTTGCAGCGTTTAAAAGACTGATAGAAGACAGCATCGAACTCTCAGAAAAACGAATAGAATTATTACGAGGGCCGAGCAATGCTACGCCACTTAAAGGGAAACTAATATGTGCCTGTAGCCAAGTAGGAGAAGAAAACCTGGTAGATGTTATAAATGATGGATGCAATGATTTTAATGCGTTATGTTCAAAGACTGGCGCAGGGTTGGGCTGCGGAAGCTGCAAACCTGAAATCAGTGAAATTTTACTAACTAATATTTAACTATTTATGATGGCAGCTGAATTTCAACGTATCTATATTAAAGGAGGCGTATTATCTCCGGGCGAATTAAAACAGATCATACACCTAGCAAAAAAATTAGACCTAGCAACCATCAAATTTGGTTCTCGACAAGATATTCTTTTCCCCTATAATTCTTCTAATAAAGAAATTATAGCGCAATATCCAAGCCTGAATATCGAAGGCACTTCACGTCATCAATACCAAAATATAGTTTGTTCTTATGTTGCAGCAGATATCTCACCAGCGACTATTTGGTTAAAGGGTGCAACATACCTATATATATTAGAACAATTTAGTAGCAATCCTAAATTGAAAATTAATATTACAGACCCAAAACAACAATTGACCCCGTTATATAGTGGAGAATTAAATTTTATTGCCTCGGAACATGAGGACTATTGGTATTTAAATCTAAACCTATCTAATTGGAAAAATATAGATTATCCTGTCTTGATATATAGTTGGGATATATCAAAAGTTGCAAAAGCAATTGAAGAATTATATGAACAAGCAACTGATCTTTCTACGCTTTTTCGGCTTGTAAATGAGAATACAGATGCAAAAAATAGAACGATAGAAAATGAATTAAGTATCCCTTTTCAGCCATTCCCATTTTATGAGGGAATGAATAAAATGGGTGTAGATGAATATTGGCTAGGTCTCTATTGGAGAAACAATGAGTATGACCTAGATTTTTTAAATGATTTTTGTGATTTCTGTTTGAAAAGTAGGATTGGTAAAATTTGTATTACCTCATGGAAGTCTTTAATTGTCAAAGGAATTCATAAAAAATATAAACTTGATTTAGAGAAATTTTTAGGAAAAAAAGGAATTAATATTCGACACTCATCACTAGAATTAAACTGGCACCTACCCGTAGATGATACATCAGCCCTGGAGCTTAAAAAATTTATTGTTAGAAATTTTGATCAAAATGATATAAGTACCTATGGGTTAAATTTTAGTATTGTAGATCGGTCAAGAAATGATAGTTATTTTACCTCATCGGTCATTGAAAAAAATGAAATTCCTAAAATTGTGAAGGAATTTCATATCCGACCAACTTACAATGTTTTGTATTGCAAGAATTTTAATCCGAATACACGAGAGTACTTGGTTTATGCACAAGACGTTGATAAAATGGAATTACCTGGGTTATTAATGGAATTGAGTAAACTATACTTTGAGAAACTAGGTGAAAGTGAGACTGCCAATGTGGATATGAAGACGGAGGAGAAAATAAAGAAAAAAGTTCATCAATGTACAGCGTGTCTTACGATTTATGATGCTGACTATGGCGATAAGAAATTCAACTTGATGCCTGGTACACTTTTTGAAAACACACCTGCCGACTATGTATGCTCGGTATGCGAGGCTGCAAAAGAATCCTTTGAATTAGTAGAAATTTAGTGTACTTATTCGTTGTCTTTGTTGATGAGGCCTCTCGTTAATTCGTTTAGGTTTTTGACTTTATCTTCAAAATTTCCTTTCATATTTTTTCTAAATTGATGTAGATTTTCGACTAACTCATCAATTTCATCTGGTAAAATTTCTTCAAAAAATTGCCGCAATCGTTTTGCAATGGTAGGTGATTTCCCATTAGTAGAAATTGCCAATTTAAGATTGCCTTTCGTAACAATTCCACCCATAAAAAAATCGCATAAAATCGGATTGTCTGCAACGTTCACCAATATATTTCTTTCTTTACAGTCAGTGTGTATTTGTAAATTAAGTATATTATTATCTGTGGCGGCGATAACAATATGCTTTTCTGATATAAATAATTTATCATAGGTAGCCCTAATTATTTCAATTCGATACTTTAGAGCTAATGCCATTATTTCAGGCATAAATTCATTTGATACAACGGTGACTTTGGCGCCTGGGCTTGATTTTAGTAGAAAGTTTAATTTTTCTAAACCCACACTTCCTCCACCAATGATTAAAACTTCAAGTGTTGATAACTTTAAAAAAATGGGATACAATTCATTCATAGTCAAAATATAAGTTTATTAAGATGGATATTTAGTGATTACTTTTATTTAAATGTTACTTGGATAAAATCGGTAAGGGCAACAGCCTCATCTTCATTAAATATTTGAAGTTGCTCATTCCTCAACCTTTTTGTTGATACTATTTTTACTTTTTATTTTTAATTGCTTCCATTAATTTCCTTCCGCCATTATCTAAAATTTCTTTGGCACAGCGTTTTCCAAAATTTTCTCTTTCATTTATTGAAATTGATTTAGAAATTTCAATTTTTTGACTTCCATCTAAAGAAAGTAATGCGCCAGTAAATGTAATCATATCATCCTTGATTAGCGCTAAACCACCTATGGGTGCAGAACAGCCACCCTCTAGCGTTCTTAAAAAATCACGTTCAATAGCGGTGCAAATTTCAGTAGGGTTATGATTCAATTTGTCTAGTATATTTTTATGACCTACTTCTTTTTCTAAAGTAACAATAACGATTGCTCCTTGTGCTGGTGCTGGAATCATCCAATCTAGGTTCATGTAATTTTTTGGTAAAAGGTTAATTCGTTCCAAGCCAGCTTTTGCAAAAATTGCACCACTCCAATTGCTATGTCGTAACTTTTTTAACCTGGTATTTACATTTCCTCTTAAATTTTCTATTTTGTGGTGTGGGTATTTATGCAACCATTGTGCTTTACGCCGTAAACTTCCTGTTGCGATGAAGGCTTCTTTCTCTAAAGACGCACTGCCAGTATGGACTAATACATCGCTACTATCACCCCGCTCTAAAACTGCTCCTTGAACGATTCCATCTGGCAATATGGTAGGTACATCTTTCATGGAATGAACAGCCATATCAATTGTGTCATTGAGCAATGCCAAATCTAATGTTTTAGTAAATATACCCACAGTGTTTAATTTGTGCAGCGGCTCATCCATGATCAAATCCCCCGCTGATTTTATTTTGACTAACTCAGAAGAATAGCCATAATATTTTAGCTTTTTCTGCACGTGCTGAGCTTGCCAAAGTGCTAATTTACTGTCACGAGTTCCAATACGGAGGTGTTTACTCATGTAGCATTTTGTCTAAGTGATAAAAACTTAAAATGGAGTCTGCACTTTTGTTTTTTTGTACATGAGTACGTTTTAAATAGGTAGCAAAATGACTTGTTATTTGTTTAATAATTTTATCAGACATGACTGTTGTCCCCTCCTCATTAAAATCAAGATTGATTTCTTTGTGCATCTTAATTTGCTCAAATCGGATTTGTTCTAACTTACGCTTTAAAGTTTTAATAAGCGGAACATGCTTGCGTGTCTCCAACCACATCATGAATTCATCGCTAACCTGCTCTATGATAAGCTCTGCCTTGGGCACTTCCCTTTTTCTTATTGCGATGGTTTTGTCTGTAATTTGCGACAGGTAATCCAAATCACATACACGGACATTTTGCAAATATGATACATCTTCCGACACATTTTTCGGCACTGATAAATCCAAAATTAATAATGGGTTATCTGTAGAAATCATACTTTTTGAAATCGTTGGTCTTTCTGCACCTGTTGCCACAATTAATATGTCAGACTTATTAATTTCAGCCTGTAGTTCTATATAACTCTTGGTGTGTATTTTAAATTTTTTTGATATTTTCTCTGCTTTAATATTACTGCGATTGATTAGCGTAATGGAACTGCTTTTAGTTTGTTTTACTAAATTTTCACAAATATTTCCGCCTATTTTTCCTGCCCCAAAAAGTAGAATGTTCTTAGTTGCAATATGATGAACATTATTGATAATGTATTGGACGGAGGCGTAAGCCACAGATGTAGCCCCAGAAGAAAGCCTAGTTTCATTCTTAATTCTTTTACTCGCTAGAATAACGGCATTGATAAGACGTTCAAAAAATGTATTGCTTAGGTTATGTTTTTTACCCAACCTAAAACTTTTTTTAATTTGTCCAATTATTTCAAAATCACCCAATACCTGACTATTCAAACCAGCACCAACTCTAAATAAATGATTTATAGCATTCTGATTTTTATGTATATAACATACCTCCTGAAATTCTTTAATATCTCCTTCGGTATGATTGCATAATAATCTTATAAGCTGAACTGCATGTTGTACAAAACCATAAACCTCAGTTCTATTGCATGTCGATATAATGAAAATCTCACCCATATTCTTCATCCTAGCGGCTTCTAAATAGAGTTCTTCTTGTACTTTTACAGACAAACTATATTTCCCCCTCATTTTCGCATTGGATTTCTCATGGTTTAATCCAATGCAAAATAAAAAATTACACGCATGAACATTGGGATATTTCATAGGTATTAAAATAAAAATTTACAAACAACAAAGATATTATTAGTAATAGGAAAGTCAATGTTAAAATGCTTTTAATAGGAATAAAAATCATTCCCATTAAAAGAAGAAACCATTTCTCTAAAACAATTGTTATAAACTCAAAAATAATGTGATTAATTTTTCTAACGAATATTATATTTGTGAAAAAATATAGTATTCGTTTTTTTTGCCTTATTATTAATCTGTGTAAGATACGTATGAAAATAAAACAACTCGCGTACATGACCGCCATTTTGTTCCTGGGACTTCAAAATGTTGTTGCCCAGGAGACAATTATAAAAGGTAAAATTATTGATGCCGAAACAGGAGATCCAATACCCTTTGTAAATGTGATTTTTCAAGGAACGCAGACCGGAATTACGACTGATTTTGAAGGGTATTACAGCATCAAATCTAATAACCCTACAGACTCTGTCTCCGCATCCTATGTAGGGTATGTATCCAAGGCTAAAGCAATTAAAAAAGGCATTACTCAGCATATCAACTTTCAGCTGTCCTCAGATTTACTAACCTTACAAGAGGTAGTATTTGTTGCTGGAGAAGATCCCGCAATGGAAATAATGCGAAGGGTAGTGAAAGCCAAAAAAAAGAACGACAAACGTTCATTGT
>CAYRIF010000140.1:0-9644 GCA_964424205.1 uncultured Roseivirgaceae bacterium
CTTTCCTGTCTTCAAACTGAATAGAAAGTGACCGATATGCTTCAGGGTTTTTGGCAATCACCAGTGCTCCCGTCGTTTCTTTATCTAACCGGTGGCATAATTGCGCTTCTGAGAAATAACCTTTAGCCAGGGCCAACATATTATACTTATCATTCCTATCGTCAAGACTAGAAACAAAGGGTGGCTTATTGACCACTATGTACTGGTCATTTTCAAAAAGGATGAGGTCTGAGAATTTGATTTTTTTCATTCTTGCAAAGTTACGAAAGTCTGCCTATATTTTAACAAGTGGAAAAATCCCAGTGTAACCTGGCGGATTTATGACGATATTTTGTATTGATAAAAGCTTTCTTGTAGTTGTTGGTGAAAACACCATAAGTTAACTTAAAGATGTAAATGCAAGGGGGTAGTAGAGGGTGTTCTGTGAGGACACAGACTATGGGGAAGAATGTGGAATAAGTGGTTGGGAAAGTATTGTTACCGCTCCTGAGTTTCTCCTACTTTCTTAAGGCCAACACATTGCCACCCGCAATTAAGACAACGCCAAACACTGAGTAAGCTGACCAATTGTATCCCTCCAATACTGTTGAAATAAGTAGGGCAATCACTGGCAATACAAGTATCGTATAGGCTGCCTTTCCTGGGCCAACTTTGCCGACAAGGGTCAAATAGGCACTAAAGGCAATCACCGAGCCAAAAACGGATAAATATATCAATGAAAGCACATACTTGTAAGAAAAATCAAAGACAAATTCCTTCCCCATTATTATTGCAATGATTGTCATCAAGAGTGCGCCGTATAACATGGCGTAGGCATTGGTTTGTATTACAGGTCGTTTTTTACTTTGGCTAAAAGCTGAGGTGATATTACCCAACGAAGCCAACATGATGGAGCCCACACAAAGCAACAGTGCCACAAAATTATCATCCGAAAAGCTAAAATCTGATAACTCAGGCTTGAAAATAAGCCCCGTACCTATGATTCCTAATGCAGCTCCAAGCACTACTTTTTTATTGATGGCATTCTTTAAAAATAGCTTTCCAAAAAAGATATTGAAGAAAATAATGGTAGAATACGCTGTTGCGACCAAACCGCTCGTCAGTGTTTGCTCTGACATATAAACCAACCAATAATTGAGTCCAAACAACAGCAAGCCTTGCAAAGCAAAAAACAAGTGGTCTATGGGCGAAAAAGAAAGAGATAGTCTTTTTGCTTTACTATAAATCAGCAAAACAATACCTGCCAAAGCAAATCTAAACACCACGGAATACATTGGGTCAACGTTTCCCAATTGGAAAGTGATGACATACCATGTAGAACCCCAAATTAATGCTGGTATAAGAAATAAAAGAAAGTTATTTTTCAAAGTGGTCTATTTTGCAAATCGTGTTGCAAACTACAAAGAAACCGCTAATTCAAAGCTAAATATAGCGCCTTTCCCCAACGTACTACGCACTTCTACTTTTGAGTTATGCCCTTCCATGATATGTTTTACAATTGCCAAACCAAGTCCTGTTCCTCCTTTTTCCTTTGACCGACTTTTATCTACCCTATAAAACCGCTCGAAAATCCGCTCAGTATCTTCTGGCGCTATGCCCCTGCCATAATCTTTAACAATGGTTTTAACCATGTTTCCTTTTTTCTCAAAATTAATTTCCACGTCGGAATCATAATCACTATAGTTAATGGCATTAGAAATCAAATTGAGCATAACATGATAAATCCGTTGCCGGTCAGCATATACAAAAACCTCCTTATCACAGTTTTCCACAAAATCTACGATAATATCCTTTTGATTGGCTTTGTCTTCAAGCTGTTCAATAACTTCGGTCGCCAGCACATAGATATTAAACTTTTCGAATTGCATTTTTATTTGCCCTGTTTCCATTTGCGAAAGGGTCAATAAGTCTTGTACAAGGGCATCCAATCCATCCAAATTTTTAGCCGCCTTTTTGAGAAATTGTTTCCGCACACTTTTATCATTAATGGCGCCATCAAGCAACGTGTGAATAAATCCTTGCGCACTGAATATAGGGGTCTTTAATTCATGCGATACATCGGCAATAAACTCCCTCCTAAAGGTTTCCATTTTTCGTAATGCCTTAATTTCTCGTTGCTTACTAAGTGCATAACCGTTTATATTTTCTTGGATTTTCTTCAGCGGATTCAGTGGGTTGATATTGTCAAATTTTATGAGTTCTAAATCCCTTTCCTTTAGTAAATCTATCGCTCGATTAATTCTATTGAGCTGTTTGAAAATCAAAAAATTGAGTCCAAAGTATATTACTAAAAAAGAAACCACGAAGCTTATGCTCAGGCTAATCAGCAACTTTTGTGATTCAAGTTCTACGATGAGTGCGAAGACTAATGTGGTAACAACCGCAATAAAAAGGGAAAAAACAATAGCAATACTACGAGCATTCATGTTCTTCTATTTAGTAAAAGGGAACATTATACCATTTTGACTTCAAAATAATATAAGTATCATGTTAATATTAACCCTATTGAAATTTATACCCAACTCCTTTGATGGTTTTAATACAATCATCTCCTATTTTTTCTCTGATTTTTCGAATATGAACATCAACCGTTCGGGACAAGACATAGACGTCTGTTCCCCAGATATCTCTTAGTAATTCATCTCTGGAAAACACCTTATTAGGCTTTTTTGCTAAGTAGTATAGCAATTCAAATTCTTTTTTAGGCAACACTACCTGCTCCCCATCAAGGCTAACCGTATAACTTATCCGATCGATTTTCAACTTACCAATTTCAATGACCTCTGCCTGGTCAATTTTTGGGTCTCTCCGAAAAATAGCCTTCACCTTGCTCATCAATGCTCTTGGCTTGATAGGTTTGGTAATGTAATCATCTGCTCCCGCATCAAAAGCCGCCACCTCGGAGTACTCCTCGGCACGAGCTGTCAGAAAAGTAACATGGGTATCCTTGAGCTGCGAATTTCCTCTTATTTGTCGGCAAGTCTCGATGCCATCTTGCTTGGGCATCATGATATCAAGCAAAATTAAATCTGGCAAAAATTCCTTGGCAATTTGCATCGCTTCTATGCCATTGGTTGCAGTTTTTACTTTATACCCTTCTTTCTTGAGGTTGTATTTCAATAATTCTAAAATATCATCCTCATCATCAACTACCAGTACTGTATATTTTCCACTATCAGTCATTGCTTACTTGTCTTTATTCAGTAGTAATTCTCCTAACGTCTTATTCAACCGGTCACCTCTCAGGTTTTTATAAATTATTTTTCCACTCGGATCTATTAAAAATGAGGTGGGAATTCCTCTGACCTTGTATAACGCTGCGGCTTCACTTTTCCATCCTTTTAGGTCTGACACGTGCGTCCAGGTCAGGTTGTCTTTTTTAATAGCTGCCAGCCATTTGTCTTTGCTTTTATCCAGTGAAACACCAAAAACTGTAAATCCCAAATCTTTATATTTTTGATATGCCTGTACCACTGTAGGATTTTCTTTTCGGCAAGGGCCGCACCATGATGCCCAAAAGTCCAATAGCACATACTTTCCTCTCAAATCAGACAACTTTTGTACCTCCCCATTTTCATTGGGTTGTGCAATATCAATTGCCATGTCGCCGATGCCAGGAGGTGGTTTTGGTAATCTAGCCGCGAGGTATTTATAATGTTTAGAATTCGGAAACTCGGCTTTATACCTTGTGGCAATCTGATGGGCATAGTCAGGAGCTCCTGATAAAAATAGATTTGTTAAAAACAAATAAGCCACTTCTCGTTGCGGTGTTTTTTCTAAAGTATTACCAAGCACCACATCTGCTGCATTTAACCATCCTGTTACATTTTTTGGCACATGCACCCTATAGTAAATTAGTATTTTATTTGAAAGTAGGTCACTCCTATACAATTCATCATCTTTTAGAAATCCACTGTCAAAGAAATTTTCCTTCGTCTCAGCAGGCGTTTCAATAAACAACTTCGCTATTTTCGATACAAACAAATCAGGATTGGTTTTGGCAATTTCGCTATAGTATTTGTTTTGTGTTTGTTTGATAGCATCTAATCTAGTCCTTAATACACCAAGCCTGCTAACATAATTACTATCGGACGCTGACATGGTACCCCATTCCTTATTGAGCGCCTCATTTTCTTTAACCACTTTCTGATTGTATTCCCTAAATTCTGCAAAAACCTTATTTTCCTTGGAATTCAATATTGTGATTTCTCCTGTTGCGTCATTGACTTTCAAATCAACACTTTCATTTCCTAAAATCAGCACAGCTCCATTTTTTGGAGTTGTCCCCAATTGATAAAATCCTCTTGGAATATTTTTTTGGTAGGAAAAAAGAAATGCCCCATCTTTTATGTTGGTAGAATCAAATTTTACCCGCTGCGGCCCATAAAACTGGTATAAATAAACATGAGCAGCAGTAGTTGCCCCTTCAATATCTCCTTTGATGGTGATTTGAGAGAAGCCACTTACAAAAATGGCAAATAATAGCGCTGATGTTAAAAATCGTTTTTTGGTATTCCTCATTGGTTCAAAGCTAAATAGAAATGTGTATTTTAAAAAATAGTTAACAATTTGTTAATGTTTGGGGGTTTAGACCAGACTGAGCACTTGTACTTGCGTTTACTTCAGTGGACTCCTCAAATTCTTATAACTCTTTAAGTCCATCACTATGGATCCCACATTCATTTGCGCCTTAATTTTCAAAGGTATTTTATTTTTATCTTTTGAAAGCCACATCTTAATAGGCGTGTCTCCTTCAAACAATGAGTTTTTTGGTAAAATAGGAGTTAGTACATACGCTTCTAAATCACCAAATTTTGTATCCACCGTTTCTGTACCAAGATATTTTAACTTTAGTTTATAGTCTTCCTCATCAAAAAATCCGTCTATCACAATGAGTTGCCCTTTCCTAAATTTTGTAAAATCCATCGTGCGTAAATAATAATACCCACTGACAATATCCTGCACGTTATGAGGAACCGTAAAGTTTAGTCTTTTTTTAAGTTTCTTAGTTTTATCATCAAGCCTTGCAACCGTTGCTGCATGCTTTAAATGATTAAAATAAATAATTTCATTCTTTCTATAATTTCCTTCTTTCATAAACCTATAGGCTCGCTGCGGCACAATGGCTGTCGTATCAATATAGGTACCCCAATTGTCTCTCACTTTATAGAAAACATCTATCATGCCAGCGGTCTTGCCAAATACATTCACTTTAAAACACGGCCTACCGTTAATTTGGTAAATGGTTTTGCTGATTTTTATAGAAGCATGCGCGCCAGTCAAAAAACCTAGGTGCACACGATAGTCTAATCGTTCTCCCTCAAAATAGCTTTCATTCACCACTTTCCTATAACCATTATCTTTGGTCAAAAAACCAGTAGTCAAAAAGAAGAGGATAATCATTCCAAAATTTAGCCGCATATTTATATCATTTAAAGTGTCGGATATTTTTCTTTTAGAAACGAAAGGTAGTCTTTCAAGTTACTGTCAAACTCGTTGTCATATTCTTTTTCAAACGTATCCAATTTATTTCTGTATCTTAAATAGGACATAAAAAAGGTATTATTCGCTTCAAACCCTTTGTAATGGTCTAAATAAACCTGTTTTTTATGTAAAGTCAAAGTATCAATTGTTTCAAAAATAGTATCAATTAGGTTTTGCTTCAGTACTTGCTTTTCATCATCCGACAAGTTTTCTCCAAAACCATCATATAAAACTTCTAATTTTTCAGCGCCGCTTAGTATATGATCCGAAAATCTCACTTGATCTTCCTTGCCATTCATATAGTCAATATATTCCACTGATTCTTGACCATATTTAGCGATTAAAAATCGTTCTGCGCCCTTCACTCCGATAAAAGTGGCTAGGTTCTCATTAAACGCTATACTATCCTTCACATAAAGTGTGCCATGTGTCAGTTCATGAATAATGAGCTCCGCCAAACTCCCTGCTCCTCTGTTTAACATATTTGATAAAATAGGATCTTTGAACCAACCCAAAGTTGACCAACCACCCGCCGTCCTGATGTTGGTGTCATACGCATCTTTCCATAGGTTCTCCTCCACAACTGCTTGATCATAATCAAAGTATCCTTTGTACGGGAATGAGCCTATAATAGGAAATCCCCATTCCTTCGCCTCCAAGGCAAACGGTTCACAAGCAGTTACCACCCACATAATGTCTTTGCCCTTTTGGTCAAAAACAGTCGAGTAATTGTCAGTTGGGTTAATGCCCAACGAATCCACTGCAAATTTTTTGGCTTCCCCTACTAACCTTAATTTTTGCTTTACTGAATCCGTAACATTTGGATCAGCCAGCATCTCGGTTACGGACTTCGTATTCCATACTACATTTATTTGTCCTTTTGCCTGACTTAATCCGTAGGTTAACAAGTTCCACTGCCATATGCAAAGCACTGCAACCATTATTAAGAAAAAATAAAATAGCCGTTTTTTCATATTTACATTCCAGTTTTCATAAAATCAGTTTCTTCTCAGCGTCTTTCATCAAATTTTGGTTTGTGAAGACACAAACCAAGGAATCATAGAAGCTTTATATGTTTAGCTAACAACCTCAACTATATATGATATTCTTATGATAATACACTACAAAATCCAAATACCCTCTCCAGCTTTTGGTAATTGGTCGCTTTCGTATTAACTTCACAGAATATAATTTCAAATTTACACCAACAAAAAGAAATGAGTGATAATTCAGCAAAATTAAAAGCCCTGCAGTTAACCATTGACACCCTTGAAAAAACTTATGGCAAGGGTGCGGTCATGAAGCTTAGCGATAAAAAAGTAATGGATATCGGTTCAATCTCCACAGGTTCTCTGGGATTAGATATTGCTTTGGGAATTGGAGGAATACCAAAAGGGAGGGTAGTTGAAATATACGGACCTGAATCATCAGGTAAAACTACACTTTCGATGCACTGTATCGCTGAGGCCCAAAAGGCAGGTGGTTTGGCAGCTTTTATTGATGCTGAACATGCTTTCGACAAAGTATATGCAGAAAGTTTGGGGATTGATACCGACAACCTGCTTATTTCTCAACCAGATAGTGGTGAGCAAGCGTTAGAAATCACAGAACATTTAATTCGCTCCGGAGCAATTGACATCGTCGTTGTAGATTCTGTGGCCGCACTTGTGCCAAAGGCTGAACTGGAAGGAGAAATGGGTGACAGCAAAATGGGGCTGCAAGCAAGGTTGATGTCGCAGGCCATGAGAAAACTAACCGGTGCCATCAATAAAACTGGCTGTACTTGTATATTTATTAACCAGCTAAGACAAAAAATAGGCATCGTATTTGGTAATCCTGAAACCACCACTGGTGGCAATGCGCTTAAATTTTATGCTTCGGTAAGGTTAGACATTCGTAGAATCGGACAAATAAAAGAGAGTGCTGATAATATCACTGGGAACAGAACGAGGGTAAAAGTAGTAAAAAACAAAGTCGCACCACCATTCAAAATCGTGGAATTTGACATCATTTATGGTCAAGGAATTTCTAAAGCAGGGGAAATTTTAGATTTAGGCGTTGAACTTGATATCGTCAAAAAAGCAGGTTCTTGGTTCTCTTATAATGGCGATAAGCTAGGGCAGGGGAGAGAAGCGGTGAAGAAATTATTAGAAGATAACCCTGAATTATCGGATGAACTAGAGAAAAAAATTAAAGCTAAGGTAAATGGTGAAGATGAAGCTACTGAAAAAGCATAATGCAGACTTAGAGATATGAGACTGCTAGGTTGCTGGCATTTCTATGCTCAGCATGTTCCTTCGCATAAAAAATCCCGCTCGATAATATCGAGCGGGATTTTATTGTGGTTCTATTTTGTCAGTGGAAAAATTACTATTGGATTACCACCTTACGGATGTATCTATTTTGTCCTGACCTTACTTCTACTATGTAAATTCCTGTAGGTATGTTTCTTTCAAACGCTAAGTCATATTTTAATGCCTGGTTTGGGTTTAGAACCACCGTTTTATTCAGCACAACTTTACCCACACTATTATATACGCTTATTGAAGCATCTCCTTCTCCTACATTTTGCATTTCAATTGTTGCATGACCTCCTTCGATTGGATTCGGATATACATTGAAAGCAAAGCTTGCTAACGAAATATTGACTGACGCTACCGGCGAATATTCAAATGCCCCATCAAAATCAACTTGCCGTAGTCTATAATAGGAAACGCCATTCAATGGTGATTTGTCCACATAATCATAACGCTGCAATTCGTTGGTTGTTCCGTTACCTGCTACCTGTCCTATTTCAAAGAAATCCACCCCGTTACTTGATCTTTCTACAGAGAAGAAATCATTGTCAATTTCTGATGCTGTTTTCCAATCTAGGGCTACTGTGTTGTTTTTATCAGAAGCATTGAACGAAACTAGTTCTACTGGGAGAGGCGCGTCGTTGTCAAGAATACTGAACGTATGTACGAGCGTTTGCGCTGCACTCCCATCTCCAAGATTACAATTCACAGGATTAGACAAGGTTATAAAAATGGTTTCATTTGCTTCGGAAAGCATGTCATCCTCTACAGGAAATGATAGAAATTGCAATTGCTGCAACCCTGGAATGGCTAAATTAAAAGTTATTGTTCCTGTTGTTAATGTATAATCAACTCCCCCTCCTGTAGCTGTTCCACCCGTTACCGTATAATCAATTGAGGATGTAGGAGAAATACTATTAATCTGTAAAATAATTAGAGGGTTTGCAACGCTTTCATCTGCTGATGAAGCAGCTGATTGAAAAAATACCTTTATTGGATTATCATTATCGTTTATGGTATAGGTATGCACCGTATTCGTCCCTAGTGTTGCATTGACGGGTGCCGATAGGGTAATTTGAATTGTTTCATCATTTTCTATCAGTGCGTCGTCAATAATAATAGCTGGTATATTTCCAAAACTGTCCCCTGCAGGTATGGTCAATACTCCGCTGACGAGTGTGTAGTCTGTACCACTTGTTGCTGTTCCAGATACCGTATAGGTAACATCAACATCCAGTCCAGAAATAGTGGATAGTTCCACTCTAAAATTAACAGGAGAAATGGACTCAGTATTATTTGAAACAACTGAAGTAAATTGTATTTCCGGACCTGGCTCATTATCCAAAATAGAAAAAGTATGCGCAATAGGTTCAGAACTAGAACCATTTCCCAAAATGCAATTGATTGGGTTTGATAAGGTGATAACTATCGTTTCATTTGCTTCAGGGAGCATGTCGTCCACTACAGGAAATGATAAAAACTGCAATTGCTGCAACCCTGGAATGGCTAAATCAAACGTTATTGTTCCTGTTGTTAATGTATAATCAACTCCCCCTCCTGTAGCTGTTCCACCTGTCACCGTATAATCAATTGAAGATGTTGGAGAAGTGCTAGTAATCTGTAAAACAATTACCGGGGTTGTAACACTTTCATCTGCTGATGAAGCAGCAGATTGAAAAAATACAGTCTGTGAAAACAAATTAAAGCTAAAAAAAATACCGAGTACAAAAACTAACAGTTTTTTATATTTCTTTTTGATGATGAAATGTTTCATGCTATTTGGTGCTAATACTTTAAAAATCTGAGACTAATCATAATTTCCCTACATTGGCAAGCCATTGAAATGTTTCGCCTAATATGAAA
>CAYRIF010000141.1:0-9612 GCA_964424205.1 uncultured Roseivirgaceae bacterium
AAGGAAGAAGAAGGAAATTGAAGATGCTGCGCTTTTATATTGAAAATTTTTGTTTATAAAATCTGATATTGCTACGTCGCCACATAAAGTTTTCAACAAATACGCAGTGGTTGGAAGCATCTTACCACATTTTTATTAGCTTTGTCAACTAGTATTAAATAACTCGAACTAACCCATGTCATTATGAAATACTTTAAAAATGCGTTTTTTAGTATCCTTTTTCTTCTCCTACTTAACGCTTGTCAAAATAAAAATACTAATCAATTGGAAACAACCACTAATATCAATCCTCCTGTCGCAAAGAAAATAGCCAAAGAGACCATTACATATGGTGATACAATTATTGATAATTATTTCTGGATGCGCCTAAGTGATGCGCAAAAGGAAGCAGACAGTGCCGATGCTCAAACACAAGATGTATTGGATAATTTGAACGCAGAGAATGATTATACCGAAAAGGTGATGGCACATACCAAAGATTTTCAGACCAAGCTATTCGATGAAATTGTAGGCCGTATCAAACAAACAGATCAGTCGGTACCGGTGAAAGTAAATGGTTATTGGTATTATAGTCGTTTTGAAGAGGGTTTTGACTATGGACTGCACTGCAGGAGTTTGACAAAACCTGCCAAAGAAGATGGTAAAGCGGTCGATGAAGAAATAATGCTTAACGGACCCGAACTTGCCAAAGGGCACGACTACTTTGCAATTGCTGGAAAGTCTGTCAGTAATGATAACGCCCTGTTGGTGTATGGGGTGGATACAGTATCAAGAAGAGAATATACTTTATTTTTCAAAAACCTTAAGACTGGGAAACTGCTCGCTGATAAAATAGAAAATACTACCGGAGGCGCTACCTGGGCAAATGATAATAAAACTATTTTTTATACACGGAAAGATCCAGTGACTTTGCGATCACATAAAATTTACAAGCATGTGCTAGGAACTGACGCTGCAAAAGATGAATTGGTCTTTGAAGAAAAAGATGAAACGTATGGTTGTTTTGTGTACAAAACAAAATCACGAAAATTTTTAATTATTGGTAGTTACCAAACCTTATCGAATGAATATAGATACTTAGATGCAGACACCCCAAATGGGGAGTGGAAAGTGATACAGCCAAGGGAGCGAGACCTGGAATATGGTGTGGCACATTATGGCGATGATTTTTATATTGTCACTAATTATAAAGCGAAAAATTTCAGACTGATGAAAACGCCCATCAATGCAACGACGAAAGAGCATTGGCAGGAGGTAATTCCACATAGGGATGATGTGTTGCTCGAAGACATTGAGATATTTAAAGATTACTTGGTTGTAGGAGAACGAAAAAATGGACAAACAGAGTTGCGAGTAATCAAATGGAGTGATAAATCAGAATACTATATTCAGTTTCCTGACCCTGCTTACTTAGCATATACAGGAGCAAATCCAGAGTTTGATACCAAAATTTTGAGATTGGGATATACTTCCATGACGACGCCAAACAGTACCTATGATTATAATATGGCTACGAAAGAAAAGGAGCTACTGAAACAACAAGAGGTGGTGGATGACAATTTTTCACCTGATAATTATGTTTCCGAAAGATTTTTTGCTACAGTAAGGGATGGTGTGAAAGTGCCTATTTCTTTGGTGTATAAAAAGGGACTGAAAAAAGATGGAAAGGCACCATTACTACTTTACGGTTATGGTTCTTACGGTAGTACCATGGATCCATATTTCAGCTCGGTACGTTTGAGTTTGCTAGATAGAGGGTTTGTTTTTGCGATAGCGCATATTAGAGGGGGACAGGAAATGGGACGTCAATGGTATGAAGATGGTAAATTACTGAAGAAGAAAAATACCTTTTATGATTTTATAGATTGTGGAGAATTTCTAATCAAAGAAAATTTCACTTCCAATGAGCACCTTTATGCCATGGGAGGCAGTGCAGGAGGTTTGCTAATGGGTGCTGTGGCGAATATGCGCCCTGACTTATGGAATGGTATTGTGGCGGGTGTGCCTTTTGTAGATGTAATTAATACGATGCTAGATGAGACCATTCCACTGACCACAGGTGAGTTTGATGAGTGGGGAAATCCTAAAATTAAGGAATATTATGATTATATAAAATCATACTCGCCATATGATAACGTAGAGGCGAAAGACTATCCAAATATCCTAGTTACCACTGGTTTTTGGGACAGCCAAGTACAATATTGGGAACCTGAAAAATGGGTGGCTAAACTCCGTGATCTGAAAACCGATAATAATAGACTCATCATGTATTGCAACATGGACGTGGGGCATGGTGGTGCATCTGGTCGTTTCGAGCGTTATAAAGAAACGGCACTTGAATATGCTTTCTTGCTTGATTTAGAGGGTATTGGGGAGTAGGTTTAGGATTTGCGATTGGAGTACCTTGCTTAGAAAAGGAATCCCTGTGATGTGCTGCATCTACTAAACGGATATGCATTACGGTATAGATTTCTCTCTGCGTTCGAAAGGACAAAAAATGAAGTATACGTATATTAGAATGCCCCGTATTTAATAATGGTGTCATCCAGCCTAGTTGGCAGAAGAGGTCGAAGGTAGTCAAAAGCTCATTTTACATTAATAAAACCCCTCATTCCCATCTACCAAATCAATAATGGTTGCTACAGAGCCTGCAGAGGTAAATTTATCTTCAGGCGTATTTGTTACATAATCCACTAATTTGTCAACGGATGAAACCGCCACATGCATGCGTGTATCCGAAGAAGCATAGTAGATAAATACGGTACCATTGTTGTCTTTTATCCATCCATTGGAGAATAATACATTGGAGACGTCACCTACTCGCTCGCTTTTGATGGGGGCCATGAAATATCCGCCTGGCTGGTGTGTTACTTTGCTGATATCATAGAGGTCGGTCATAAACATGTACAGTGTATAGCGCAATCCTGCGGCGGTATTCCGCACACCATGTGCTAGGTGTAGCCAGCCCTTGTCGGTTTTAATGGGTGCTGGTCCCAAGCCATTTTTTAATTCATAAACGGTGTGATAAACCTTATTATTGATGATTTTTTCTTCTTTGACGATTGGGTTATTCATGTCCTTAATATATCCTAACCCAATTCCCCCACCACTGCCGATTTCTATAAAGCCATCTTGCGGACGTGTATAAACGGCGTATTGTCCATTGATGAATTCAGGATGCAGGACGACATTTCTTTGCTGACCGCTATCCGAGATGAAATCAGGGAGGCGCTCCCAGTTCACCAAGTCTTTGGTGCGGACGATGCCTGCATTGGCAATTGCCGAACTTGTATCACCTGTAGGTGCTTCTGGGTTTTTTCTTTCTGTACAGAAGACGCCGTAAACCCAGCCATCTTCATGCTGTACCAATCGCATGTCATAGACATTCGTATCAGGATTTCCTGCTATTTGAGGAATCACACAGGGCTTGTCCCAAAACTTGAATTTATCGGTACCATTCGGACTTTCTGCAATGGCAAAAAATGATTTCCGATCACTTCCCTCTATTCGTGTACATAAAATGTACTTGTCGTTCCATTTCATTGCCCCTGCATTAAACACGGCATTCACACCGATGCGCTCTAGTCCATGCGGATTTGTTTCAGGGTTCAGGTCATATCGCCAGTGAATAGGAATATGTTCAGCAGTGAGTACAGGATACTTAAAGCGCTTGTATATTCCATTTGACTTGGAAATAGCTTTATTCTTTTTACCAACTAGTTTGGCGTGTTGTTTCTTTAATTTCTTAATATTCATAAATAATATTCCTTTTCAAAGGGTTGAAAATTTCTAGTGTCATGCTAATTCCTCTAAAGTATCCCACCAGAATTTCTTCAGTAAGAAAATACAGACTGCCAAAACAGCTAGTATAATATAGGTGGGTGTGCTTTGCCTAAAAATAATATACATCGGTAAAAATACCAATGCAGTTTGTGCTACAGTGCCAATAAAAATATTGAACATGTCTCTTTTTAATGTTGTATTTTCCTTGAAACTTGGATTGTCCGCCATCACTTTTTCATGAATGGGTTTCCAAAATCCCCAAGGTCTTACGGTACTATAAAATGATTTCAATACGGACTCTTCGGTCGGTGGTGCGGAATAGGTGCCCACGACACACCCAATAATAGAAGAGATAAGCAACAGCGGAAAGTAATATAAATCCAACGTTTCGCTAAATACTGAAGGTAAAATTAGTGCTGGTACCATTCCTGCAACCATTCCCCAGAAAAAACCTTCTCCATTAAATCGCCACCAGTGCCACTTCAATACGTTGGCTACTATGTAACTTCCGTACAGTGCCGATACAATCCATTGCAAAACAGAGTTGACATCTTGCACAAAAAATCCTAATACAATACTGACCAACACCACAAGGATACCTGATCCGTAATTCATAAATCTTATTTGCTTTGGGGTGGAGTCTGTCTTTTTGTTTTTTAAATAAATATCATTGATTAAATAGGCTTGCGCTGCGTTTAATGTTCCGGCAAAGGTTGACATAAATGCAGCTAGTAACCCAGCTAACAAAAGTCCCAATAATCCCATTGGTGCAAATTCCTTGATGGCAGAGGGTAAAATTAATTCAAAATCAATGGCGCCAGTGGCGGTTAGTAGATCTAATTTTTCATAATAAATAAGTGCCAATGCAGCAAACCCAGCAATCATCAGGTAACGCACTGGAATTAAAATTACCGATACAAAACCACTCATTTTTGCTGCCTCTTGCGGTGATTTTGTAGAGAGTATTTTTTGCATGTCGTAGTTAGGCGCCGGCCCTGCAATACTGGCAATGATACCTTTGAAAACCATCATCATAAAGAAAATCCCGAATAGCCCATAGCCATCTGATTTTATTTTTTCATTGACCTGCGGAATGATGGTGCTCCAATCTAAATCTAAATTCCAACCAAAGAAGGGAGTCATCCATCCATCGGGTACGTTTAATGGATGTGCGCCGATCGCATGATAGCCCAAATAGCCAATCACCAAGGCGGAGACAGTCATGATGGCAAACTGCACAACGTCTGCCCAAACTATCCCTGACATACCCCCAAGCAAAGAATAGAAAACAGCAAATAGCGTAAATACGATTCCATAGATATGAGGTGTATATTCGGGGTTTACATGAAACGGAATGTAACTACTCACTACTTCCCAAGGAATAAAAATTTCCACAAATTTTCCTAGCCCTATAAATCCGTAAGCCAAAAATCCCAGGCAACTGAGCAATGCAAATACAACCACAATGGTATGTGATAGCTTGCCACCCTTGCCAAACCCAAATCGTGTTTGTATCCACTCAGCACCGGTGGTTGCATTGGAGCGTCTCAACCATGCCGACAGATAGACCATTAAGAAAATCTGATTAAAAACAGGCCACAACCAAGGAATCCAAGCGCTTTTGATGCCGTAAACAAACATCAGTGCTACTAACCAAATGGTGCCTGAGATATCAAACATGCCTGAAGCATTAGATAAGCCCAACATATACCAAGGAATTGATTTGCCACCGAGAAGGTAAGCATTGGTACTTTTTTGCGCCCGTTTTCTTAGCACAAGCCCTATAATGATGGTGATTAGTAAATAGCCTGCAATAATGAGAATGTCAAATGATTGTAGCATGAGTTAATTTTAGTTTTACGGAATTATATCTTTTGCAAAGTATACATTGATGCTGCCATGGGCATCCTGCACATACCTGAAAGTAGTAATAAATATAATATCTATTTTTTGCTTGTGCCAACCATCTTAAATATTTTACGTCTAGTGTTAAACTAAAATTTGTTGCTATGAAAAAAAATCTGTTTGTTCTTTTGTTATTAGGGGTTATAAATATGATACCTTCATGTGACCCTTGTGGAGATGATAATCCCCGTTATTATAAAATAAATGAAGTTGAATTGCAGTTGGGGAGTTTTACTTCTACATCAGAATCTCCAGGATTTGAAATATCGGAAGAAGGGGATACTTTGAAATATAATAATGCATATTTTCAAATTTCAGCAACAGATATAGCGTATGTGTTAAATGAAAATAATTATTTTATTGCTAATGCGCTTTATGCGTGTTCGCCTACGAGTCCAAAACCTGCACAAAGTATTGTTAGGATAAGCATCACCTCATCTGAAACGTTATACCTAAAAGAAAGAACTGTGCCTCCGAATGCGCTGTTAAGTCGATATTTTTCTACGGATAATCTTACCTCAATAGTGAACTTTATTGCTAACAAACCCTCTATTAGGAATTATCTTCGGTTCAAACTCAATACACCCCCTGCCAAAATGATTAACCAGCCCTTTACATTTGTGATAGAAATGGACGACGGAAAGATCTTTGAATTAACCCTTGATAATGTTAGAATAGCCGCAGATTAGTAAATTTAAATTCAAAAAAATTACTTCATTGTCTTTGCAAACATTCGCCTATATTTGCACAAACAAATAATCAGAATGACAACAAAGAAGAAATTCGCAAACGAATCTTTCGTAATTATGACGGAAATGGTGCTCCCCAATGACACCAACACGCTTAATAATTTGATGGGAGGGAGGCTGATGCACTGGATGGACATTGTAACAGCGATTTCCGCACAAAAACATGCCAACAGCATCGTTGTTACTGCTTCAGCGGATAACATATCTTTTAGCAAACCAATAAACCTTGGGGATGTAGTCACGTTAAAGGCACAAGTAACACGGGCATTTAATTCTTCCATGGAGGTGCATGTGACCGTATCAGCGGAAAATTTACCGAAGGGTACTAAGCAAGAAACACACAATGCATTTTTTACTTTTGTGGCAGTGGATAAAGTGAATAATAAGCGGCAGGTTCCTGAATTGATTCCGGAAACGGCAGAAGAGAAACTACTCTATGATGGCGCTTTACGTAGAAGACAACTGCGATTGGTATTGTCAAAAAGAATGTCACCTAAAGATGCGACTGAACTGAAAGCGCTATTTGACCTGGAATAGATATGGAAAATGACAAAACCTTTTTGCCTTACTTTATAACAGAAGATATTTATGTGGTTTCGAAAGAAGTAGCTGAAACCCCTGAAGTGGTGGAATCATCGAAAGTAGCAGAAAGTACACCTAAGTACGTAGCCTCTTCGCTCAAATACAAAGGAACAAACAAGAAAGAAATTCTGGTGTTAATTGAAAACAGGGATGGGGAATATTTGAATAGTGAAGATGAGATTTTCCTGTCAAAAATTCTGCAAGCGGTTGGTATTGATTTAGATGATATTGCTTTGGTTAATTTGGAAGCGGTAGAAAATTTTGAGCAAATTCAAGAAATCACTCATACTACTGCCATTGCGTTTACACCTAAATATGCGCAATTGAATACCCAAGTTTCAGAGAACCTTTACGAAATTCAGACGCAAGAGGCTATAAAAATTTTAATGGCACACCCACTGCATGAGATAAGCCAAGAGAAAGAAAAGAAGATGAAATTATGGAAGCAACTTCAGATTTTGTTTTAGTTCCAAGATAATTGCGAGCACCCCGAATTTGGGCTATTTATTTTTAACGAAGCAAATGGTAATTAGCTGATAACAAGTGAGTTACAAAGGTATTTTTTTAAAATGGTATAAACTAAAAGATATCCTTTGAAACATTGGTAGTTAACTCCTCTTCATTCATTATCGTTTTTGCCAGCCCTTTTGTTTTTATCAATTCATAGGTGTAGAAAAATTTCATGGTATGAATCTTACTATTATAAAATGCTTCTGGTAGTTTTCCGTTACCATCAACCAATGTTTGCTTGGCAAGAGCCGCCATTTTTAGCCATTGCCATCCGATGATAATCGTACCCAAAAAATCCATAAAGACAGTGGCATCAGCAAGAAAACGTTCATGATTTCCTTTCATGGCATGCGGCATTAATGTGGCAATTACTTTTTGCACCAAACCTAGATTTTCTAACAATGTATTGGCAAATGGTTTTAACTCCTCAAATGCAGCAGCGGCGGCAACACTTTTTTGAATTTCAGCAGCTAGTAATTTCAGTGCTTTTCCATTTTTCATGGTAATCTTTCTGCCTAATAAATCCAATGATTGTATGCCTGTCGTGCCTTCATATAGGGCAATGATTCTGATGTCTCTATAATATTGCTGTGGCATAAAATCAGCGCAAAAACCATAGCCACCAAGTATTTGTACTGCGTTACTGACAGATTGGATGCCCTGTTCAGCAGGATATGTTTTAACGATTGGAGTTAGTAATTCTAACAGCAGGTGGTATTTTTCCTTTTCCTCCTCATTTGCACTAGTCATTTCTTTATCTACATAAATTGCTGATTGTAAAATGAGGCTCATGGAGCCTTCCACCATTGATTTTTGACTAAACAGTAGTCTTTTAATATCAGGATGATTGATGATTAGTGTTTGTTCTTCCGTTGCATTTTTTTGTCCAGCGCTATTTAATTTTCTCCCTTGTGGTCGTTCATTTGCATACCGCAACGAAGCATGATAAGCGGCAGAGGCTATGGCAGCGCCCATCAATCCAGTAGATATACGCGCTTCATTCATCATTTGAAACATGTATGACAGGCCTTTATTGGCTTCTCCAACCAGCCATCCCCTACAATCATCATTATCTCCAAAGACAATATGCGTGGTGCAATATCCCTTTTGACCCATCTTTTCAAACTCTCCAGCAATGGCAGCATCATTGTAGGTGAACACACCATTTTCTGCAGGACGATTTTTAGGTACTACAAATAACGAAACACCTTTTGTGCCTGCGGGAGCACCTACAATTCTGGCCAATACTAAATGCACAAAATTACTGGAGAATTGATGATCCCCAGCAGAAATAAATATTTTTTGTCCACTAATTTTGTAATAATCCTCATCGGTAGGCGCTGCGGCTGTCATGACATCTGAAAGGGAACTGCCTGCCTGTGGCTCGGTTAAGCACATGGTTCCTCCCCAGGTTAAATCTAACATCTTGGGTACATACGTATCCTTAAGTTCTTGGCTTGCAAAAGAAATAATGAGGTTGGCAGATCCTGCCGTTAATCCAAAGTAACCTGGCGCATGATTATTGGCAGCGCTCATGATGAAATGTGCTGCTTGAAAAACAACAGAAGGTAACTGCATGCCGCCATCCTTAAAATCAAATATAGCACCAGTAATTCCTAAATCTCCAGCTAGTTTGAATATGTCTTTAAACTGAGGATGGATATGTATGCTACCATCTTTAAAATAAGCGGGCTTTTCATCCATTTCCTTGATAAAGGGATGCAGTGACTTGTCGGAAAAGGTTTTGATGGAATCAAGAAAAAGATCCAAGGAGGTTTTATCATATTCTGAAAAGCGTTCAGCTTGTAACAAGCTTTCGACCTGATGTACCTCATATAATAAAAATCTTAAAGTGTCAATGTCTATGTATTCATGCTTCATGGTATTCTGTTTTTTCTAGCCCATTAAATTTTTCTAAAACTAGTGAAATATTTTGAATGGGTTTTGGACTCTTAGTATTTGTTTTGAATCTACACTAAAAGTCCTGCAAATATGAATGCGAAGGGTGAAAATATACTAATAGCCTCAGTTCAATTAATAATTATTCAAATTAACGATATCCCGTTATTACGGAATTTTTCTT
>CAYRIF010000142.1:0-9611 GCA_964424205.1 uncultured Roseivirgaceae bacterium
TATAAATATATAAAAACAATACCTAGAATTTTTAATTTTTAACCAAAACTATTTTGGACTTGTCTGACTTTACCATTCTCTTGATAAAACCACGAAGTTCATCATAGTCCTCAGGCGGAAATTCGCCTTTTACCATCTTTAAAGTACGAGAATAAATAAGGGTATTTTCATTTACTTCAAACGAAGTAATAAACTCCCCAAATTTAGATTTAAAGTGCTTTCCTTCTGGTTTGTATTCGAATGTATATCCGTCAGGCAAAGTATAGGTAACAACATCATTGTCTACAAAAGCAGTTTTAAGGATCACATTGGTTTTTCTGTCTTCTACTTTAGGAGGGTATTTTGACCACTTGTTTAGTATGTTTGGTTGCAGAAAAATTCTCTTCCCATTTACTGCGGCATATTTAGGAACAGTTAGTTGTAATAATTCCTCACCTTTAGGAATGATATCCCCAGATTGTTTCAACGTAAAACTTTCAATTTTAACGCCGGAAATATCTAATTTATTATAGAGCCATTTTTTTTGTTCTTCATACGATTGATGCAAGTAATAGTTAAGATTTTCGTTTTCAAACTGGAGTCCCGAATAATCTGTTTTTACAGCCACCGCAGCATTTCCTTGCAAATCTATTTTTACATCGGCTGTTCTTGTTTGCAAGTTATCTTTTTGCGAATAATCCGGCGTATGCACTAAAGTTCCTCCCTTATCATTAATCACCAAAACATCTCTGTCATTTGTAAATGTACCTAAGTAACCAAATGGCGTCGTTTGGCTTGTACATTCTAGCCATAGCGTATCATTTGAAACTGGGACGCATAAAAACACATGATTAAACTGTTGGCTGGGGAAATCAGCGAGTATGCTGTTTCTATTTTTACCTGCTCTCACCAAAGTGTAATAAGAATTCACATTAACGTGTTGGAGCAATGCTTTCGTATAATTTGTCAGTGCTTTACAATCACCATAACCTGTTTTATCTACCTCACTTGCTAAAAAAGGCTGCCACCCACCAATGCCAAGCTGAATGCTTACATACCGCGTATTCTCTTGCAAGTAGTTATAGATTCGCCTAATTTTTTCCTCCTTATTTTCGGCTCCTTCTACTAGGGTGTTTATTTTGGCGATTGTTGGTGCTGGCAACACTCCCCTTTCTTTATTTAGCATGGTTATCCAATCGCCATATGACTTCCAAGATGTCATATTTCCTTTATACTTTTCGTAGGAAAAATCAATAGGAGCAGTATATACTTTAGGTGTCAATCGGGAAAATGGCGTGCCATACGCCTCCCTTTTTAATGGCTTATAATTTCTGAGTTCCCAAAAATATTTTGTCAGACCATTTTCCGACGTCCTTTCTACTTTACTTTCAATGTTTATTTCTTTGAACCTGATGTTTTCTATGCGACTTTCAATCTGAAAACTTGCATGCTGAATACTGCTTTTTTCTTTGGGCACAGGTCTCCAGGTTGGATAAAACAATGAATTTTCATGTTTTAGTTCATATTCATATTCGAGGGTATAGGGATAGTTATTGCTAGATAAATCAACAATTTTTATCCTGCCGTCACCATCCATGGTCCCTCCTGAAATGGCACTTTGGTCTTCAATATCAGATTTTTTTAACTTGTCAACTTCCATTCCTAACTGATTATACCTCACCCCTTTTATATTTTGTGGTTTAGAAAATTTATCATAAAATATATAAAGAGCCGATTCATCATCACCGTTTTCGTTCAGTATCGTTACGACATATTTGTATTTTGTAATTGATTCGTTGGTAGATTTTATGACAAATTGCACAGTAGATTCTCTTACCACAACATTCACATCTTCCAACAATTCCTTAGGAATATCACTGACAGGATATTTGATTTCTTTTGCAAGTATATTTGGATTGGCCAGTAGAAACATTGTCAGCAAGACAACCCATTTTTTAGCACCAGTGTGATTCATTTTTAGCTTTGTTTAAGTATGATCTTCTCCGCTTGTTTTGTGACTATATGCTCAAAAAATGCTTTAATATATTCGTATTCCTCAGCAAGAAACATCGTTTGATTTATCTTAATGGTACTAACTACGGTCACCTTATCATTCATGATACTGATTACATATTTAAAGAGCCCGCCATTATTTGATAGTTTGACTAATGTATTTTTTGGAACTTCTTCTACCACGTATCCTTTGGGGATGTCAAAAGTAATCATATAGGTTTCGTTCATAGGACAACCAAAATCTACTGGGTATGCTCTCTTCTCTAGTTTGAAAGGATTTTCGTTGGTCTTAGCGTTTAGCAATGGGTCAATATAAATTAAATTACCTGCATCGACGATGTAATCCTCCAGCGTAATTTCATACTTTTCCCTCACACTTTCTGTAAGCACTTTGATGTTTGAAATCTCGTAATTTGAAATGTCTAGTTCTTCATTTGATTCCTTCACCTCCTTTATATAGTCTTCTTTGCCAAGTTCTTTTAATTCATTTCTAATGTCCAAAGCTTCATAGCCTGCATAACTATTGCTGATTGTTCCGGTTACTTCTAAATCATCAGAGAACGTTAAGTTTACTTGTGTAAAATGAGATTGCTTTTCATTGTGTCTAAGAGCAATCCACTTTGAGGAAGTCTTATTGATAAGATACCCTTCACCATTCTGGCAATTAAATGGTAAAGTGTTAATCGGTAAAAAGGGTTCGGTAGCATCTAATAAATAGTCTTTATCCTTGATTTTTACATGCGCAATGACATAATTGAATTTACTAAGAATAGGGTATATTTTGTTGATTCGACCGTGGTTTCGTGTGCTTAATATAATAGGGCTTGCGTCAAACCCTGCTTGTGTAAGCATATTTACAAGTAATAAATTAATGTCCCCTGAACTTCCCGAGCCTTCTTGGTATGCTTTTTTTAATGTAGTGGTTATATATTTAGAGTAGTCACCATTCCATTTCATCTTGCTTTTCACATGGTTGAAAATTGCTTGAATTTGAGTTTCCGGCGTGGTATTCGTTGATTTTATTGTCTCAACTGTCGCTTTAATAAAACCATGTTTTTTTAGTTGCAATCCAAATCTCTCGGCGGTAAGTAACTTTTTTGTTAATGTTTCCCAAGTATCCATAACAGGGTTGTAGGCGCCATATGGCATTTTAGTACTTGCTAGTTCAAATTCTATTTTAGAAATGAAGTCTTGGTAAGTGGTCATGAAATCTTCCGATTCAAAAGCAGCGACATCCTTGGCAGCCCACCTCTGTATGTTTTTTCTGTAATCAATTTTATTGGTAGCAAATGAAGTCCTAACACTGCCATTACGCAATCCCCCTCCTGATCTAGATTTACCCGAGAGAATAATACTCCCCGTTGTAGATGACCGCTCATTGATGTCAAAAGGAATATAGCCCTGGGAAAGTTGCTTATAATTGAAATACTCAGGAATACTTGTTTTATACTCGCTCCAAATCGTAGGTATGGTTGTTTGAAATTGCCAGCTTTGTAAGTTGAAGGTAAAATCAGATATTATCTTATAGCTATATTCTATGACTGTTCCAACCTTTACGTTTGGCATGGTAAACTTCTTTTTGTTGTGATGTTCACTTTGCTTTTCTTCGAAAACGGAGGATTTTTCTAGTTTACTTTTTTCTACTTTCCCATTGACAAGGTTGTAGGAATAGCCTTTCAAAGAAGAAATCTTTTCTTTAGCACTATTGTTTCGATACAATGATACAGCGTGGTCAGCCCAAGCATAGCCATCTTTTTTAAGAATCTTAATTCTCCTGTGCCGTTCAAATATCAACTCAAATGAGTTCTTAGTAGTATTATAAACTATTTCTGACTTGCCATAATCACCAAGTACAACGGCACTTGCACTTGTGTCTTTATCATAGCGGGTCATTTTAAGGTCTGCCATATCAATTTTACCGAATTTCATTTTGGATTGACTGACTCCTTCTTGTATAAGAAAGGTGGTAAATAGTACCAATAGTATTTTTTTGTAGTAGCTCATGACAGTATATGATTGATAAGTCTTTATAATTTTGCTGGTAGTCAAATCTTTATGGTAAAAGAAATTAATGTATAAATGTAATTATATTCTATTGATTTCCAATTTCTTTTCATAGGTAATATTACACGACCGAAGAAGCTTAATTCTTTGTAGAAGTGAATAATCCCCTTCACTTTCAACAAATAATCATGTTTATTTGAGGGAAGTTTCAAATTACACCAACAAAGAATGAGCGACATAAAAAATTACATAGAAAATAACAAGCAGCGATTTATTGATGAGCTATTGGATTTACTGAGAATACCATCTGTCAGCGCAGATAGTAAGTTCAATGATGACATGCTCAAGGCAGCTGATTTTATCAAGCAAAAACTGATCGATGCAGGGGCTGAAAACGTAGCTATTTGTCCGACAGCGGGGCATCCCATTGTCTATGGAGAAAAAATAATTGACGAAGGTTTGCCTACAATACTAGTCTATGGGCATTATGATGTGCAACCTGCCGACCCTTACGAGTTGTGGGATTCGCCACCTTTTGATCCTATGATTAAGGATGGAAATATCTACGCAAGGGGAGCAGCAGATGATAAAGGACAAGTATATATGCATGTAAAAGCACTAGAAACAATGCTACAAAATGGAGGCTTGCCTTGCAATGTAAAATTTATGATAGAGGGCGAAGAAGAAGTGGGGTCAGTTAATTTAGGCGCTTTTGTAAAAGCGAACAAGGAGAAATTGGCAGCCGATACCATCCTGATTTCAGATACAAGCATCATTGCCAATGATACACCATCGATTACGGTTGGGTTGAAAGGGCTGAGCTATTTGGAAGTGGAGGTAACTGGTCCAAACAGAGATTTGCACTCGGGGGTTTACGGCGGTGCAGTGGCGAACCCTATCAATATTCTTTGCAAAATGATAGCTTCGCTGAAAGACAAAAACAATCATATTACGATTCCTAATTTTTATGATACCGTGGTGGATTTGCATCAAGAGGAAAGGGCTGCGTTAAATGAAGCGCCATTTGATTTAGCGGAATACCAACGTGATTTGGGTATTGATTCGGTGGATGGAGAAAGTGGCTATACCACACTGGAGCGAGCAGGAATAAGACCCACACTAGATGTGAATGGTATTTGGGGTGGCTATATGGGTGAGGGCGCAAAAACTGTTTTGCCCTCTAAGGCACATGCCAAAATATCGATGCGGCTAGTGCCAAATCAGGACAATAAAAAAATAACAGCGTTATTCCAAAAGCATTTTGAATCCATTGCACCAAAATCTGTGAAAGTGAAGGTAACACCACATCATGGTGGGCAGCCATACGTGACACCAACAGATTCCCTTGCCTATCAGGCAGCAAGTGATGCTTTTGAAGAAGCTTGGGGTAAAAAACCAATTCCAACGCGTGATGGCGGCAGCATTCCTATTGTAGCATTGTTTAAAGAAGAATTGGGGTTAAGTTCTATTTTATTTGGCTTTGGGTTGGATTCAGATGCCATCCATTCACCCAATGAAAAATATGGAATTTTTAATTATCTCAAGGGAATTGAGACCATCACCATGTTTCATAAGCATTTTGCAAAGTTGAGCAAGTAAGTTTTATCATAAAATTAATGCCAATCAATTGAACTATCAGTATAGATTTGCGTTGTGAGTAAGAAATAGGTGAAAAACGCATCGCGTCATTACAGAATTTTTATTCATATCTTTTGAATGAATAAAAATATCTGTAATCTCTTTAGATACCGTACACAGTAATCGCCTTTAAAATTTAGCGCTTATTTTTACGGGATGTCCAGCGTATTATATAGATTGGTCGATAAGTCTTTAAAAGTGAAAAATAGAAATGGGTAAAGTAAAAATTCTTTTAATTGTATTGGCACTCTTTGCAGTGAATACTGTGCTGAATGCGCAAATATTAAAACCTGCAAAATGGTCTTATGGCGTTTCTAAAGAGCAACTAAAGGTAGGTGATGAAGTCGATTTGATATTTCAGGTGACCGTGGATGACGGGTGGCATATTTTTTCATCCGATTTTGAGTGTGAGGTGGGGCCTATTGTGACTAGTTTTGACTATGAAAAAACTGACTCCTATCAATTAATAGGTGGGCTAAAAGCAATCAATCCAAGCAAAAAGTACGATGAAATTTTTGAATGTGAGTACACCTATTTTAACCGTAAAGGAGAGTTTCGTCAGAAAATAAAGATTCTAAAACCAAATCCAAAAATTAAGATTACTAGCGAATATCAGGTTTGTACTGATGCAGACGGCACCTGCATTGCCCTTGATGAGGAATATACTTTTAATTTGAAGGCAGCGGCAACGGTGGTAAAAACCGAAAACGTAGAGCGCCCTACCAACACAGAAATAGAAGAGGTTATAACCGTAACAACGCCAGACGTAGATACATTAAATACACAGGAGGGAAGTGCCATAGCAACGGTCGCACCGGCAAACAAAGTAGTAGATAAAAAATCAGGAGTGGTGGCGTATGAACCATTCTTTGATGGGGACTATAAGAAAAAAGAAGTTTCATATTGGTGGTTTATGATATTGGCTTTTGTAGGAGGATTAGCAGCCTTGCTGACCCCTTGTGTATTTCCCATGATTCCTATGACTGTGGCGTTTTTTACCGGACAAGGAAAAACAGGAGGAACGTTCAAAGCATTATTCTATGGGTTTTCTATTATTTTAATCTATACCATCATTGGCGCAGCAGTTTCGGCAGCCTTTGGCCCTTCTTTTGCAAATTGGCTCAGTACCCATTGGTTGCCCAATTTGATATTCTTTGTGGTTTTCATAGTTTTTGCTATTTCATTTTTCGGATTGTTTGAAATCACATTGCCCAGCTCGATGGTAAACAAGGTGGATAAACAAGCAGATAAGGGTGGTCTTTTGGGAATTTTCTTTATGGCATTTACACTAGTCCTTGTTTCTTTTTCATGCACAGGAGCAATTGTTGGAACAATTTTGGTAGAAGCAGCCAGCGGTCAGGTATTAAAGCCCGTATTAGGAATGTTTGCTTTTTCATTGGCATTTGCAATTCCATTTACACTGTTTGCCATTTTCCCTAAGTGGCTGGATAACTTGCCTAAATCAGGCGGTTGGTTAAATTCAGTCAAAGTAGTTTTAGGGTTTCTAGAACTTGCCTTGGCATTTAAATTTCTGAGTATTGCGGATCAAGCGTTCCATTGGAATAGTTTGGATAGAGAAGTAAACATTGCCATTTGGATAGTCATATTTACGCTGATGGGTTTTTATTTGTTGGGTAAAATAAAATTGCCACATGACAGTGACTTGCCACATATCAGTGTGCTGAGATTACTCTTGGCAACAATGGTATTTACTTTTGTGATGTACTTGATTCCAGGTATGTTTGGTGCGCCACTGAAAGCATTGGCAGGCTATTTACCGCCGATGCATACACACGATTTTAACATTCCTGGACTTATAAGAGACAGCCAAGACGAGGGAAAAAATATTACAGCAATAGAAAATTGTGAAAAACCAAAGTATGAAGAGTTGCTACATTTACCACTAGGCTTGCAGGGATATTTTGATTATGACCAAGCACTTGCTTGTGCCAAAGCACAAAACAAGCCATTATTTATTGACTTCACAGGACATGGCTGTACCAACTGCCGAGAGATGGAGGCAGCAGTATGGTCTGATGATCAGGTCTTAAAAAAGCTCAAAAATAACTTTGTAATTGTGGCGCTGTATGTAGACGATAAAACAGAATTACCAGAGCGTGAATGGTATGTTTCGGCATATGACAACAAGACAAAAAAGACCATCGGCAAGCAAAATGCTGACTTCCAAATCCAACGTGCCAAGGCAAATGCGCAGCCTAATTATTTTATAGTAGGGCAAGATGGGAAAGCATTGCTTGAGCCGATTTCTTATAGCGATGTCGAGGAGTTCTCAGCATTTTTAGACAAAGGCTTGAGAGATTATAATAAAATATACCTAAAAGCTGAAGAAAAATAGAACACTTATCGTAGCCTATCCACTGACCTGACCAGGTTTTCATCCCTTTTGATAAAGCGATTTGCCATGCTATTAAAAAGCAAGGCAAATACAAGCAGAAAAAATCCTATCAGATAATCCCCCTGAGCTTTTGGGTTTACAATGTCTTCACTGGTGAGAACAAAGTAAAGTGTCACGCCTAAAGTTGCCATTAATAGCAAAGCGTTGATTAACCCAAGTTTCATTTGTAGCAGCCTGTTATCATAGCGAAATATAGAATATGCGGCAGTGGCTGTTGCCAAAATTGCTAAAATAGCGATGTAAAAAGTTTGCGTATTATTTGTTGCAGCCGGGGCAGCCTGCGTATGTGTCATATCAAAAGCAGTCAAGGCGATTGTCTCCCCGCCATCGGCTGATGTTTCACTCCAAATGGGCATAAAAAGCATGCCAATGACTGTACCCACTACTAATAATAAAAATATCGTTTGGACTCTTTGTAACATATTACGTTCTAATTTTTTGATGCAATTTAGTTATTTTTGGATTTAAAATACAAGTAAAATTTCTATTGACAGACCATTTCCTTAATATTCGCAGCATGAAATCTGACAAAAATCCATACCTTTGATAGTATCACATGATACTATCACTCTTATGCGTCAAAGCTACTTGCACAAATCATCTCAATGAAATATTTTTTCGAAATTTCCTATAATGGCGGCAACTATCACGGGTGGCAAATTCAGAAAAATGCCATATCGGTGCAGGAGGTGATCACTAACGGCCTCACTACTTTTTTCAAGCAAAAAATTAGTATTGTAGGCAGCGGCAGAACGGATGCAGGTGTGCATGCAAAACAACAATTTTTCAATGTGGATATTGATGGTGATTTCGATATTGAAAGCACTATTTTCAAACTCAATAGTTTTTTTCCAAGAGAAATAAGTATTAATACTATTCGTGCGGTAAGGGCTGATGTGAGCGCTCGGTTCAACGCCGCTTCAAGGAGTTATGAATACCACATGCATACTTTCAAAAAACCGTTTCTGGATGGGTTAAGCTATTATTTCTGGAATGAAATAAATGTGGATCGCATGAACGAGGCAGCCGCTATTTTATTGACCAAAACAGATTTTCAAGCTTTTAGCAAAGTGAAAACGGAGACAAGTACTTTTTTGTGTGATATAACAGATGCTAAATGGGTTCAGGAAGGGTACCTTCTCGTATTCCATATTTCAGCCAATCGTTTTTTGAGAGGAATGGTGAGAACGATAGTGGGTACGCTGCTGGATGTGGGGTTAGGAAAAACAACCCTCCAAGAATTTGATCGAATTATTGAAAGCAAAGACCGTAGAAACGCTGGTAGATCTGTGCCAGCGTGTGGCTTATACCTTTCAAAGGTTGAATACCCACATGATGTATTTTTATAAGAGAATGTATTCGTGGATAAAATATTTGTATCATTTATTCGTAACTTTAATAGTAGCATAAAAGCAACATGAATAGCAAAGGCATTAAATATATTATGATAAGTTTTTCAATGCTAGGTTTAGTGTTACTCTCTCATTGCGGAGAGACTCAAAAACAAACAGAAATTCCGTATGCCATTGTTAATGAGTCAATCAACCTTAATAATTTTGAT
>CAYRIF010000143.1:0-9609 GCA_964424205.1 uncultured Roseivirgaceae bacterium
AATTCAAAGGGGACGTGACACTTAATTACAATAAAAATAGAGACTTAGTTATCTGTAAAGATGTCCAAAACCCCAAAGCCCTTCCTACCTACAATGCTAAAAAGTTTGTAGTATATAATTTAAAAGATAACCTGCTACTTTACGAGGATAGCTATGTCAGTGGAAGTGCTGAATGGATTGGTGACATGAAAATAAAAATAGTAAAAGGTTTGGGGACAATTACCGCGGAACATCCGGAAGGCTATGTCACCTATATATATGATATTGAATCAGGAACTAAAATCGAAGAATCTTCCAAAACTAAGTAAAACCATAGAATATATTATGAAAAAGATACGTATTACTTTATTTATATTAACGGTAGCAATGGTTGGATACCTTTTTAGAACAACTATTAAAGGATTTAAAAAGTTTGGAAAGGATGCGCTGACATCCACAGAACTATGGGAAACTCGATTAGCGCACAAAAAGTTTGGGAGCGCTACAGGACTAAGGAAAGCAGATAGTCCAGATGAGTATGTAAAATTTTATAATCTAATAAGAACAAAATATGGAGAAACGTCACCTCAATATTCCCAAAATTATAAATTGAATGAATTGAAAATAGCCAAGTCGCGCTTAGAAAAAAATATTTCTTCTAGAAGGGCTGGTCTGAATTGGATTGCAAGGGGACCGGGAAATGTGCCAGGGCGTACAAGGACTTTGTTAATTATGCCAAATGATCCAAGTGGTAACATCTGGTTGGCGGGATCAGCTGGTGGTGGTATCTGGAAAACTACTGACGCAGGGCAAAGTTGGGTCAATAAAACACCAGAATTGCCAAATTTGGCAACGACAACGCTCGCAATTTCTTCCTCTAATCCGAATGTTATTTATGCAGGTACAGGAGAGAGTTTTGCTGCAGGGATAGCTGGGGATGGAATTTTCAAATCAACCGATGGAGGAAATACCTGGATACAGTTATCTTCTACATTAAGTAATGTGGACTTTGGACATATAAATAGAATAGTGGTAGATCCGAATAATAGTAATATTGTTCTGGCGGCAACTAGTGGAAGTACTGGTGATTTTGCTTCAGGTATTTTTAGGTCAACCAATGGTGGAAATTCTTGGAATAAAGTGTACAGTTCTGACGCAAGAATTGGGCAGTTGGTTCCTTCTCCAGATGATTTTAATACCATTTATGCGACGCGTTTTGCCTTTGGGGTCATCAAATCTACCGATGCAGGAATAACATGGAGTAACGCGGGTGCAGGAATGCAACCAAATGGAAGAGTTGAAATGGCCGTGTCCCCTGTAGATCCTAACAGATTGTACGCTTCAACGCAAGGGTCATTAACAAAAAGTGGGCAAAATTCTGATTTGTATATATCGGATAATGGTGGAGAGTTATGGTCACTTGTTATAGAAGAGAACAATGGAATTAATAGGGATTTTCTCGGTGGACAAGGGTCATATGACAACACGATTATAGCGCATCCATATGATAAGGACATTGTTTATTTTGGAGGTGTTAATTTATGGAAAGCAACAATAAAATCAGGGGAATCTGCGCCACAGCCGACCTTACTTTCTGTTGATCAAATTAATACACAGAATTTTTTATCATTGGTAAGGTTTGGCGCCGATTATAATGGTGGAACGATTGATAAAGGCTCGAGTCCTTTGTCTGAGCACGTTTCAGTAGAAATAAGGTTCGGCGCAGGAATTAAGCAAAAGGCGCATAGATTCACAGTTGGAAACAAAGGTTCGGGAGTTCCTGACACTGGGTATAGTTATGAAGACTATGTTGAAGTTCCTTTCCAAGTATGGGATATTGATAATAACAAACAATTGATGGTTTCTTTTCGAGATCAGAATGAGGATGGTAAATTTGAATTAATTGAGCAAAATACGGATGGCGCACCCAGCACGCACAGTCGAGAGTATGTTTATGTTAATAATGTTGAGTATAGCGAAACGCCTGATTCGCATATTGCAAAAAAAGGTGGTGCATCCACAGGGCATCAATACAAGTCTCTATACTTTTTCTGGCCTGTTTTAGCAGCTGGAGGGACGTGGAATCCTGCGAACTTACCGAGTGCAACATTTAGAATTAATTTTGGTGCAGTAGTGAAGAGATTCAGAAAAACGGAGTCCGTAACGGATGCGTACAGTGCTTTTGGGGGAACAAATTCTTTTTCTCAAACTACTGGTTCCTCTACTACTGAAGGTATCCATCCCGATCACCATGGATTGTATATTAAAAAAGTAGATGAAGTAAATAAAACTTTTAGAATTTTTAATACCAATGATGGTGGGGTATATTATTCTAAAATAAGTGATAATCCTGGGGTTACCGATGGTGATTGGGTTTTTGCAGGAAGTGGTTATAATACCAGCCAGTTTTATGGGATTGGCAAAAAACCTGGAGCGGATGAGTATATTGGAGGGATGCAAGATAACGGTACTTGGAAAACGCAGACGGGTGAAGTATCTTCTAGCGCTTCGAATTTTGTAAGGCAGCTTGGTGCTGATGGCTTTGAAGTACTATGGCATAACATTGATTCAAACAAAATATTGGCTTCTTCCCAATTTAATAATATCGCTAGAACATTAGACGGGGGTGAAACATGGTTAGTTGGTACCAACGGATTAGAGGATATAGAGGAGGGAAAAGGACCATTTATTACTAAATTGTCAAACTCAAAGAGCAATCCTGACAGAGTATTTGCGATAGGGAAACAAGGGGTTTGGCGATCGGAAAACTTTGGGGAAAGTTGGGAACTATCACGGTTACAGAATGATTTCACTTTAGCCTCTAATTCCCAAGTGAAGGTATCAATCGCAAACCCTCAGGTAGTTTGGGCGGGAACTGGAATGACGGCATCGGACAAGTTACATGTTTCTACAGATGGGGGTAAGACCTTTAGTGCAGTAGAAAATTACACAGGTACAACATTAGGGTCAATAACTGATTTGGCAACACACCCCATTAATGACCAAATAGCCTATGCAATATTTTCCATAAGCGGAACATCCAAAATTTTAAGGACTACTGATTTGGGACAAACATGGAATGATATAACGGGATTTTCAGGAGGTACGAGTACGAATGGATTTCCGGATGTTGCTGTTTATAGTTTATTAGTAATGCCCCATAATCCAAATACGATATGGGCGGGTACAGAAATTGGTATTGTTGAATCAAAAAATAATGGGGCGTCTTGGGCGTTAATCAATGATAATTTACCCCAAACAGCTATTTGGGATATGAAAGTTCAAGATGGTCAAGTGATTGTAGCGACTCATGGCAGGGGAATCTGGACGGTCTCAATTCCTGAATTGCCAAATCCCATTATTGTACCACACATAAATAAAGTTGGTATAGCATTAAATCAGGATATTTTGCTTGATGCAACGTTTAATTCAGCATATGATTCGACGGTAGTTTTAATTGACGGTGTGAAGGTTGGGAAATTAGATGTTTTTCCGATAGGCAATGTAAATATTAATGTTTTTGGGTTTGCCAAAACAAATGGAACGGTGAAACTCCAATTGGTATCTTATGTCGGCGGAAGACCTTATGTTTCTAATGAAAAATCATTGGTACTTTTTGAAGTAGGGTCAACCATTGCCAATTATGGTAATAATTTTAATAGGGCGAGTGAAGATTTTGAAGGAGTAGGCTTTGCCACTTTTACTGCTACTGGTTTCGTAAATGGTGCCATTCATTCAAAACATAATTATGATCAATTAACTGAATACACCTATACTTTGAAAATGCCTGTAACTGTTGCATCAGCTAATGCAACATTTATTTATGATGATGTGGCGATTTTAGAGAAAGGAGACGCGGGAACAAGTTTTGGAGATCAAAAATTTTGGGATTATGTCATTGTCGAGGGCTCTTTAGACGGCATTAATTGGGTTGCTATTGCAGATGGCTATGATGCATCCTATGATTCCAAATGGCTTGAAGTTTATGATGAAAAAGGAAAGGGAAAGGCTTCTATGTATAAAAGACATACTATAAACCTGTTGGACACCTTTGCTCCTGGTAATGTAGTATTTTTTAGATTTAGATTATTTTCCGACCCTTTGACAGTCGGTTGGGGATGGGCAATTGATAATGTTCATATTCAAGAGGCTGCGAATGACCCGTTAGGCATTGAAGATGATGATATTGATAGTAAAGTTGTTTCCTTGAAGGTGTATCCAAATCCAAATGCCAGTGGACTACTTAACGTAGATTATTTTCTCCCCGAATCAGGTAAAGTTAACTTTGAAATTATTAATACAGCGGGAAAAGTTGTAAAATCCATAAGATCATTTAGGAATGTGATAGGAAAGGAGAGGAAAGTAATAGAATTAGGTGGTCTAAGAAAAGGAATTTACTTTGTGAGGATGCAAACAATACATAATTCGAAAACAACAAAGATTGTTATAGAATAATCATCAAAGTGGTGGCAACTGCTCTATTAAGTTGGTATGAGAGGGATATTATACTACTCAATTTGGATGAGTAGGTATAAATATTGTCCTTTATTTTATCATCCTTATATTAATTGAATAATGCCATTTTGGAAGCATGTGTTGCTATGAATTGATGTGTTATGAGTGAATTGTGTTGGCTAAACTTACGGATAATCCAGGGTCCTTTTTATACCATCTCTGCATTAAAAACAGCTATATAAAGTTTTACTGTCAAAATATTAGGAGTTCAGTTGTATAAACTAATCATAGATAGGTCTGTTTAGCCCATACATTTCTATTTTAATCGTATCATTGGCTTCAAAGGCAAATGGAAACTCTAAATCTTCGATGGAGGCGGCAATAAACTCATCACTCGCCAATAGATAATCTTCTGGTTGTGTATTAAAGAGCTCATTATTTTTGTAAACCAACCAACGATAGTAATTGATTTGTTCTTTGGGTGTTTTACCAAAAAAATGTAGGTAGTACCCCGCTTCTCTGAAAACTGCTTTTTCATTGTATTGATAGGTTAGCGAGTCAAATATTGGCGGTGTTTGTAATGTGCCAGCCGCTTCATATTTCTCTCCTTTGTGGCTGGCACGCAGGGTATAAGTTTTACCAGTCTCGCCATGTAATTTGCTGGTTTGATAATGCCCTGTTTCCATTTCTTGTAGTGTATCAATGACGCCATCACTAACAGAAATGGTTACAAGTAATCCACTAATACCATTTTCAGTACTGTTTTTATAGTAACTGTTGGTTTCACTAATTTTAATTATATATGGATTGGAATTGTCTGTTATTAAGCCTTCAAAAACAATATTTGGAGAGGTTAGTCGTCAAGCTCAATATTTACTTCTTCACGACAGCTGAAAGAGACCTTAGAATGATTAACCCGCATTATTCACCGTATTTTTAAAATTCCAAGGAAAAACAGCGAAATACACTGCTGAACAGTACAATAAGGCAAAAATAAATAGCCCAAATTTGGGGGTCTTGCAATTATCTTCATGCATCCACTACGCCTGCCTGCCGGTAGGCAGGTTGCAAAACCTTTGAAATAGCACACTATGTCTGCAGGTTTCTCCCGATAAGTATCGGGATTGCGGCTACACGAAGCTAATCGCATGAATAATGCGGGTTAAAGTCAAACAAAAAGTATTCTGCTGTTTTAGGTTGTCAAATAATGCAAAGTTTTTGCTCGAATAAGAGGGTATATATCTACACTCAGGAAAAATAGCAAACCCGTTTTATTGGAAATTCAAAATGCTTTTAGTGATAATCCTTTAATCACAGTTTTTGAGGGCTGAATAGTTACCAAATTTAAGAAGACCTCGCAACAGGTGCTAGGATAGCGCATATTGCAAGGAGACCTCGGAATGAATCTGAGGATGTGCGAGGACAATGGTATTAAGTTAAAGTTTTTTGTTCATTCTCGGTATACGTTCATTTTTTATATCAGATGAATTTCGGTTTGTGAAGACACCAATAGTCGTTAACTTAAAGGTGGATGCAACCATGTTTTTAACAAGAATTTTTTCTGAAAAAGTATCCTGAAAGGGCGTGACCTCATTTTTTTTACTATAGCATTTATAAAATAGACTATTTATTATCCTTTTTAAAAACAGGAAGTCACTGGTTTGTTGCTTTTTCCCCGTTCGGGCAGGTGTTTTATCCTAGAAACATAAACGAAAGAGGACATTCAGGAGTGTTCTGAGAGGACACAGACCACGGAGCTTTGGAAATTTACATTCTTAATAATGACATTGGATGCGAGGAGAGTGGTCGTATTATATGAAGACTCAAACATGAATTAGAGGAGGGCTAGGATGACGCATACTGCAAGGGAACCTCGGAATGAATCCGAGGAGGAAGCGTCTTCCTAATCAAACAAACTATAATTTCCAAACTGATCGGCTGGTTGTGCATGCAGCAATAAATCTTCTCTATCATTATCCAATGAATTGATTCTTGGAGAAATCGTATACTTTGTTAAATTTTCATCCGATGGTGTTTGCAGTAATGCTAATAAGTCGTCTATTTCTGAATCTGCACTCAACCAAATTTCTTCTTCTTTTTTTGTAAAAATAACGGGCATCGTATCACTCAATTCTGCTGCTACTTCATTGGCATTCGTTGTGATGATTTTAAAAGTTGAAATCAAGTTTTCATTTTCATCTTCATATTCTTCCCATATACCTGCCATTGAAAAGACAGCTTCGGTCGGCATAAAAATACGATAAGGAATTTGGCTTTTTTTGGTAATGTTTTTCCAGTCAAAATACCCGTTGGATGGAATGATGCAGCGTCTTTGGAGTAGGTTTTTTTGTAATACCGCCCGCTCTTGGATTCTATTGGCATGTACCTGAATCAGCTTATCGCTAATCTTTTTATTCTTTGTCCAGTGAGGCTGCACGCCCCAATACAAAAACGATACACCCTCAGCAGCCGTATTGGTAATAACAGGTAAAATTTGCGTGGGTGCTGCATTATACCTCGGCTTATAGTTGTCGGTAGCATCTACCGAAAATCTACGCTCAAACGCCTCTTTTTCAATACCGATAGAATACCTTGATGCCATGCCCCAAAAGTAGCAGATATTTTGCTTTATAACCTGAGTTTGACAGAGAATTTTTTCACAGCTTTAGTAAAAATCACACGTTCTAAGAAGGTGTGGTTTTTATTTCAAGGAGATGTCGGAATAAATCCGACAATAATTTACCGTACCTTTTTCCAATTAGGAATTTCAATTAGTTTATCGAGTTCTTTTTCAAGATTCTTAATTGCCTTAGGGGGGGTGTGATTTTCTATGATTTTCTTTCGGCGGCTTTTATAATAAAAATACAAAGAGGTGCTCTGTGCGTTAGAAAGCCCCTCGGAAAAATAGCTTTCTTCAAATTCAAAAAAATTACTTTTTTCAAATAGTCTGATGAGGCGATGGAGTTCTTTTTTGGCAAGTTTTATTTTATACTTCCCCTTTTTTTTAACATGTTTATGGCCGATATAAGTAACCAAGCCATTTTCAAATACATTGACAGAATAGACAGGGCATTCGTTGTCACAGCCAGTTCGGTCCATAGAAATAATTAAATTGAGATTGACCTCTTCTTTAGCCGTACGGCAGGAATACAGCGCACAACAAAGAAGCAAAGCAGAAATTGTTAAAAACCTAACTTTAGGATTCACCTGTTTGATTTTTAGGGTTTAAGTAAAGATTTTGATATCCTTATCTCATAGTTTTTAAGTAATTTATAAATTTTCCATGATTTTATGCGCTGTATGTCGCATTATCTTTCTATTTCAAATATATTATTCAGAAAACCTTCTCCTTTAAAAATGATTTTTATACTTTACGTGCCAAACTAAAAAACTAACGATGCAGAAATTTAGCGAGTTCCTACAAATGATAGATGGTCACCTTAGCGGCGAGTGGTTTGTCTTTCTATTATTGGGTGTAGGACTATTTTTTACTATTTACTTAGGCTTTCCACAATTCAGGTATTTTGGGCATGCGTTAAAAATAGTTAGAGGAAAATTTGACAATAAGGATGATGAAGGTGATACTTCCCACTTTCAAGCGTTGACCACTGCGCTGTCTGGAACAGTGGGAACCGGAGATATTGGTGGTGTAGCATTGGCGATTTATATGGGTGGACCTGCAGCACTTTTCTGGATGCTGGTGACTGCCTTTTTTGGCATGACCAGTAAGTTTGTAGAGGTTACATTATCACATAAATACAGAGAAAAAGCAGAAGATGGTTCAATCGCTGGTGGACCGATGTATTATATGAAAAATAAACTCAATGCTAAATGGTTGGCGGCGATTTTTGCAGCAGCTACGGTGCTTTCTTCTTTTGGTACTGGGAATATGCCTCAGGTTAATAACATTGCAGAATCGGTACAAGCCACTTTCGGAGTTGAAGAATGGATTACAGGTTTGGTGCTGGCAGTACTTTTAGCGTTTGTAATTGTAGGAGGAATAAAAAGAATTGCGAAGGTGACAGAAAAATTGGTGCCTACGATGGCAGTGATTTATTTCATTGGTGCTTTTGCGGTGATATTTTATAATATTGAGAATATCATTCCGTCATTTATGGCGATATTGGGTGATGTCTTTACAGGTTCTGCAGCGACAGGTGGATTCCTTGGGGGCACGGTGATGTTGGCGTTCAACAGAGGTGTAAACAGAGGATTATTTTCCAATGAAGCTGGACAGGGATCTGCGCCAATTGCCCACGCCGCTGCTCGTACCGATCAACCTGTTTCGGAGGGCATGGTCGCGATATTGGAGCCGTTTATTGATACCATTGTTATCTGTACAATCACTGGCTTGACACTTTTGTCCTCTGGTGTATGGAATCAAAAACACCAAACAGATTTTGATTTTTCTGAAATTAATGTATTAACACAAACCTATGATGAAAAGGTGGATAATGAAAAGTTAAAAAATCATATTTTAGGGGAAAGTGAGCTGGCATTGTTCTCAGGGGATTTGAAGGTGAAAGAAGGAAAAATCATTGATGCTCCTACCGTCATCCATAAAAGATCAGTGGCGGAAAACATGACGGTTGCATTAGAGGGTAAACCATATACGGGCATTATGAAAGTAGAGAATGGAAGCATTGTGGATAATAAGCAAATAATTTCTGGGAGGTCGTTAGTACACAGTGCCGAACTAACCACCATTGCATTTCAGAAAGGATTCTTTGGTGATTGGGGAAAGTACATTGTTTCTATTGGATTACTGTTATTTGCTTTTTCTACTGCTATTTCTTGGTCATATTATGGAGACCGGGCAATCACTTATCTAGTAGGTTCGAAAGGTGTTTTACCATATAGAATCATCTATGTGCTGGCATTTTTCGTAGCGTCATTCATTGACACCTCCATTGTTTGGACTATGGCGAATATTGCCATTGTGATTATGACGGTACCGAATTTGATTGGTATTTTTCTTTTGAGAAAGGATATGAAAGACACGGTGAAGCAGTATTGGGTTGATTTTGAAAAAGAACATAAGGATGCATAGCGAAACCCTGTGAAGGTTTAAAATGCCCGTACTGATATTTTTGACTAGCATTTGTTACGAAGCGCATCTAGTTCAAGTGTTTAGCGTAGCGGTCACTTGGACTTCTTCTCTATAGCAAAGTCCAA
>CAYRIF010000144.1:0-9417 GCA_964424205.1 uncultured Roseivirgaceae bacterium
TAGTTCCTCCATAGAGAAAGGCTTTTTTAAATAATCATTTCCTCCATGGTTAAAACCTGCTACCACATCTTTTGCCTGAGACTTTGCTGTCAAAAAAATGATAGGAATACTTGCATTCTCGTTACGAATCTCCTTTGCTAATGTGAATCCATCCTTGATTGGGATCATGACATCTAACACTAATAGTGCTGGACTTTCTGTCTTATAATTTTTATATGCCTCCTCTCCATTGTTGCATAGTATCACTTCAAAGCCTCTTGTTTCCAAACTTTCTTTTACTATTTGTCCTAGGCTAGGCTCATCTTCCGCTAATAGTATTTTTATTATTTCACTCATGCCTGAATTTTAATTTTGAAAACAGTGTTTTTTGTATCTGACCCTAATGAGATAACTCCTCCATGTTTTTCAATGATTTTTTTAGTGTAATATAACCCTATTCCAAAACCTTTTACGTCATGGGTGTTCCCCTTCGGAATGCGATAGAATTTATCAAAAATCTGATCCCTTTGGCTTTTATCAATGCTGTTTTGATTATTGTCGGCAACTTTAATTTCAAGAATGTCTAAGACAACATTTACACTTACCTCAATTGAATTTCCTCCATATTTTATAGCGTTGTCAATCAGATTTGCAATGGCATTTTCAAAATGAAAGGCGTCTATGTCTATGAACAATGTCTTAACATTTGAAGAAAAGGAAATATGTTTTTGTTCGTTCACAAATTCCTGCTTTTTTACACACTCTTCAATTAGCCAAACAATATCAATAGGCTCTTTCTGGAGCATAAGTTTGTCACTGTCAAGTGCCGCAGTTTCTAGTAACTTTTCTACCATCAAACTTAGTTTTTTTAGTTGATGGTCTGAGATAGATAGGTACTCTTTGGTTTTAGCACTGTCATTTAATATATTAAAGTTATTCATTGCCTCTACAGCCGTGGAAATAGTTGTGATTGGGGTTTTGAATTCGTGTGTGATATTACTAATCAGATCGTTTTTTATTTCAGCCAATGCTTTTTGCTTTTTAATGATATGTAACAAAAAGAACAGGGAAGCAATGATAGCAACAGCCAGTATTGATGATAGTAAAATTCCAAGTAACCCTCTTTTCAAAATGACTTTTGTTTCGTTGGGAAATATCATTTCAAGTTTTTCATCACTTTTTAAATAGGTAGACTTGGCGAGAGTTTTAAAAGGGTCTCCTGCAAAAGTAGCCGCTTGAAATCTGTTGGTCTCGACATCGTTTTTGTAATGTGTGAGTGTATAGGCAATAGAAATATTTTTCCGCCGTAGCTCTTTTTTTATCATTAGATTGAGTTTTTCAAAATCTAGGGAGTCTCTATTGAGAGAGATATAAATGGAGGTAATACCTTTGATTAATCTCAGGCTATCTGTTTCCTTTTTTCCCCTGACAATGGTCACTCGCTTCATTGTGTCATTTATAAAAGTAATACCGCTGTTAGAATCTATAATTTGGGTAAAGCCCCTTATATTTTTTTTATGGTAAACTGTATCATTGTTGAATTGACGGTCTATCCCATCCAATGTAGATTTCAAAAAAGTAGTATCAAATGTGATTTCTGATGACTGCTTGGTGTTATGACCTATTGAATCGGACTGAATTTCCACAAAAGCAAAATTATTTTCCTTCGCCAGGTTGGCGTAATAATTTTCAACTGCATTGTCCAAACTAATTTGTACCTCATTTTTGTATCGTTGGGTATTTATTTCATAGTTTTTATAATTCCAATACACTTGTATCGCAATCGTCAATGCAACGGTTGAAATAATTATATACAAAATCAGTGAATACTTTTTATGATTCATACCTCGAAAATAGGAAGTTAAATCCTATTCACGCAATTGCTTAACACACGTTAACACTCATTAACCCAAATCGTAAAGCTGATTTTTCATATTTGCCACATAATTTTAAAACACTAAACATTTGAATGATGCATAAAATTCTAACAACCCTAGCATTTATTTTCAGCCTAATCACAGGCATGGCACAAGATTTTCAAGGCAAAGCATTTTACAAAACAAAACGTAAAATGACGATAAAAATGGATAGCTCAAAGGTGGCAACAGCGCAACAGCAGATGCTTAATGAAATGCTCAAAAAACAATTTGAAAAGGAGTATGTTCTTACTTTCGACAAAGAGCAATCGATTTATAAAGAGCAGGAAAGCTTAGGCGGCATTCAGCAAGGAGGTATCCAAATTATCATGGCGGGAGGCTCCGATATATTATATCGGAATACAAAAGAAGAACGCTATGTAAATCAAAATGAATTTTTCGGTAAACCATTTTTAATTATGGATGATGCCAAAAAACAAGAATGGAAATTGGAAAGTGAAACCAAAAAAATTGGTGATTATACCTGTTACAAAGCAACCACGACTAGAGAGGTAGAAGAAGTTAAAAGAACAATAACAGATGGTAATGAAAATGAGGAGAAAATCACAAAAACAGTTAAGGTTGTGGCATGGTACACAACAGAAATCCCTGTTGCTCACGGCCCTTCAAATTATTGGGGATTGCCAGGGTTAATACTGGAAGTCAATGATGGAAGTCAGGTGATGATTTGTAACAAGCTGGTACTTAACCCCAAAGAAAAATTGAGTTTGAAGGAACCAAAATCTGGTAAAGTAGTGACGCAGGAAGTATATGATAAAATTGTAGAAAAGAAAATGAAGCAGATGGAAAAATCATATCAACATAGAGGAAAAAAGGGTGACGGAAATAGTATAGAAATAAAGATTGAAGGATAATATCTGTTTTGATAATTTTTACTATTCCTCTTTAAAAAAAACGATGCGCCTTAAAACTGCTACATTATTCATATTGTTTTGTTTGGCATCATTTACTGTGCTAGCACAAAATGTGAAAGTGCGAGGAATAGTAACAGATTCTGTGGATAGCCCATTAGAACTAGCCAATGTAATTGCACTGAATACAACGAGCAACGAAATGCAGGCCTATGCAATAACTAATGAAGAGGGAAAATATCAGTTGTCGTTGCCCGCTGGTAATCAATACCTATTGCGTGTTTCATATTTGGGATATGTGGCGGAGGAAATACCAATTACCACTGAAGATGCTGACATCAAGCAAAATATTATTTTGAAAGCAAAGGAATATGAACTTGATGCCGTCGAGTTTGTACACACAATGCCAGTAACAATGGAAGGTGATACCATTGTCTACAAAACGGATACTTTTACAACTGGAAAAGAAAGGAAGCTAAAAGATGTGTTAAAAAAACTGCCTGGACTAGAAGTAGACAAGGAAGGCAATGTAAAATTTCAAGGTAAAAAAGTGAACAAACTACTAGTAGAAGGGAAAGAATTTTTTGATGGAGACCCAAAATTAGCGACCAAAAACCTGCCCGCCAATGCCATTGATAAGGTTGAGGTATTGCAAGATTACAATGAGGTTCAGCAAACTAGGGGGTTAGATAATAATCAACAAATAGCATTGAATATTAAACTCAAAGAAGGCAAAAAGAATTTGATGTTTGGAGATATTGAAGCAGGCGGCGGTATTAAAGAAAAATATTATATGCACCCAAATGTTTTTTACTATAGTCCGAAGACAACGATAAATTTCATTGGAGATGCTAATAATATAGGCCAGCAGGCATTTACACTTAACGACTACTTTCGTTTTAACGGAGGGCTAAAGAATTTAATGCGTAAAGGTGGTTCATCATTAAATTTAGCCGCTGATGAATTGGGGATTTCTTTCTTGCAAAACAATAAAGCAAAAAGTTTTAACTCAAAACTTGGGGCGCTAAATTTTAACCACTCCTTTTCTAAGAAATTTCAACTGAAAGGGTTTGCTATTGCCTCATTTAATAAAACCAATTCAGAGACTAGTTCCATTAATAGATATATCACAGCAGCGTCTACAATGGAAGAGGTGACTGACTCAAAAACCAAGCAACAAAATGAATCAGGATTGGTAAAGCTGTCTGCTACTTTTGAGCCCAATGACAATCTTTATTTAGATTATGATGTTATTCTAAAGAAAGGAAGAATTACGGAGGTTAATAATACAACGGCTACTTTTAATAGCACCAAGAATGAAATCAATGCGCAAAGAGAAAAAACGCCCTTTTCTATTGAGCAAAGCTTTACTGGTTATTATACTGCCAATACTAAAAATATTTTTTCGGTAGATATACAGCACTTATATAAAAAACAAACACCTAGTTATAATCTCATTTCATCACAGCAGCCTTTTTTATCACAACTTCCACTACTTGAAGAAAACACACCATTCAACATTACTCAATTCAAGGAAATCACCACGAATAAATTTGAGGCTGCTTTAAATTATTATTACGTCCTGAATAAAAAGAATCATTTGAACTTGACATTTGGGAATGTAATTCATGGTCAACGCCTGCTTTCAAATATTGCGCAGACCCTTCAGCATGGTGCTCAACGTGAGTTTATTGATAATGCCTTCAAAAATGAAGTGTCCTATGATTTTGTAGATATCTATGCTGGGCTGCATTACAAATTGAAATATAGAAAATTTGTTTTTAATCCAGGTCTAAAGTTTCATTTGTTTGAAACAAAGAATAGGCAATTAGGTTTATCCCAATCATGGAAAACAACAAAACTGCTGCCAGACTTTTATGCAAAGTACAATCTTAAAAAATCCGAATCACTGACGTTTCGATATTCTTTAAACACAGATTTTTCAGGGATTGATAAAATAGCAAGCGACAGCATCATAACAAGCTACAACAGTTTATTTTATGGAAATAGACATTTAGTTAATGACCGCTATCACCAATATTCATTAAACTATTTCAACTTCAACATGTTTTCATTTACCAATATTTCTGCATTTATTACCTACTCCAAAAAGTTTGACGATGTGAAAAGCAGTATTACCTATGTGGACAATAATCAAGAAGTAACGCCAATCAACATCAATAAAGCGGATAATTATTTAGATATTAGCGCGAGTTTTGAGAGACGCTTTGGCGGTATGAAGCTAGCACTGAAATCACAGGTTAATTTTGCAAATGTCAACAATCACATCAATGGTTTGACTACGAATTCAAAAGCTACCACTCAAAATCATACAATCGCCGTCTCCTCTAATTTTAATGATGCACCTAATTTTGAAGTAGGGTTTTCTAAGGCGATTAATGCTTATAATAGCAATGAACAAAAGAATACTTTCTATACCGACAAGCCCTTTGCCAGTATTGAATGGACAGTTTTTAAGAGCCTCACATTGGTGGCAGATTATGAATACAATTACTACCGCAGCAAAGACAAACAATCCAAAAGTAAGTATGATTTTATGAACGCTAGTTTGTACTACCAAGCCGAGGGGAGTAAATTCGAATTCAAAATTTCAGGACATAACTTGCTCAATACGAAGTTTTTAAGCCAAGACTATTTTTCGGAGTACATCATTACTACCGCACAATATGCCGTGCAGCAACGGTTTTTTATGTTTACGGTGCAGTACAATCTCTAAAAATTTATTATTTCTCTATCATTCCCTTTTATAAACTCACTATATTTGCAGTTGGCGTTAAGTTTAGGTATACGTTGAGGTAATTTATTATGGTTGCAAATTTATTAGACACTATATCATTTTGTCATCTCGACGTAGGAGAGATCTAAGGCAGAAAACTATGTGTAAATGGATTTCTCTTAAGCTAAAATGACAACTATTTAAAAGGGCGTGTGCTGGATTAAAAACTTGACAATGCGATTACTAAAAAAATAAAATGGGGCGAGTACTGGCAATAGATTATGGGTTAAAAAGAGTGGGAATAGCGGTTACTGATCCGTTGCAGATTATTGCGACTGCTTTGACGACTGTGCGTAACATAGACCTATTTGACTTTTTGAAGGAATATCAATCAAAAGAGGAGGTAGAATTGTTTGTGGTGGGGATGCCTAAAAACCTTCAAAATAAGGATACCGATGCCACGCAGCCCGTGAGGAATTTTATAGTAAAACTAAAAAAACAATTTCCTGATAAGGAAATCAAATTGATTGATGAGCGCTTTACTTCAAAAATGGCTTTTGCAACCATGATAGCAAGCGGCGTGAAAAAGCAAGCAAGGAGAAACAAAGAAATAGTAGATAAAATAAGTGCAACCATCATATTGCAATCGTATTTAGAACAAGCAGGTTAAAGTTATGATTTACCCAATAGTAGCCTATGGCGACCCGGTATTAAAGAAAAAAGCAGTGGACGTGGACAAGTCAATGGACATAGAAACATTGATTGATGATATGTTTGAAACCATGTATAATGCGAGTGGCGTTGGCTTGGCAGCCCCACAAATTGGTAAAAGCGTCCGCTTGTTTATCATGGATGGCGGAAAGCCAGACATTGAGGATAGAACGCCGTTTCAAAGGGTTTTTATTAACCCTGAAATTATTTTTGAAGAGGGCGAAGAATGGGCGTTTGAAGAGGGTTGCTTGAGTATCCCTGACGTGCGGCAGGATGTCATGCGCAAGCCCAACATTAAAATTAAATATTTTGATGCCAACTGGGAGGAGCACGAAGACGAATTTGATTCCGTAACTGCTAGAATTATACAACACGAATATGACCATGTAGAAGGTATTCTTTTTACTGACTATCTATCTCCGATGAAAAAACGGTTACTTAAAGGAAGACTTTCCAATATCAGCAAAGGAAAAATCAAGGTGGATTACTTGATGAAGTTTCCTAATAGGAAGCGGTAGTTGGTATTGTTTAACCTGCAATATTCACCGTTTCAAAGTACATTTGCAACACCCGTACTATCTGCTAATTAATTGGTATTCCACTTAAAATCAAATAGCCCAAATTTGGGAGCTTGCAATTATCTTAGCGCATCTGCTTCGTCTGCCTGGCAGGTTGCAAAATCCTCGAAATATACCCATATATCTTCGGTTTTTTTTTCGTAGCTATCGGGATTGCATATACACCAAGCTAATCACATGAATAATACGGGTTAATTGGTATACAGTATTTTGAGAAAGAAAATCACCATAAGAATATATCTAATTCAGCTGATTATTATTTCAGTTTGCCAAACAAGTTTTGCTCAATCCGAAATTATTGGGTTTGTAAAATCAGCTATAACCGACCTAAAGCTAATTACAGATGTTTACATCGAGATTACAAATACAAATAGATTTTTCTTGGAGCGGATGACTATGACTGACAGTTTAGGGCTCTTTAGACGGGGTAACTTTGAATTAAATAAGACATATATTTTAAAGTTATCAGCATTTGGATATGCCAACGAAATGTTTGAAGTCAAGACAGATAGTATAGTTACAAAAACTACTTTGACTTTAATTGCTAATTATTTTACAAACTCATCATATCCTTAAACTTTGAAGCTTGCCTTCTACTTACCTCTACCTTTTCTCCCCCTTTAAGTATTACCATTAGCCCGCCGTTAAACCAGGTCTCAATTTTATCTACCCAATTGAGGTTGATAATATGTTTTCTACTGACTCTAAAAAATGTTTTATCATCGAGCCTTTCATCCAAAGCATTCAATGACTTGTGAATCATCGGTTTTTGCTGGTCGAAATAAACTTTGATATAATTGCCATACGATTCAAAAAGCCTCACGTCTGAGAGCCTTACAAACCAGCATTTTTCTCCGTCTTTTACAAATACCTGATCCTTACCTGTTAATTTATCTCTTGGCTTTTCTTCTTCTATATGCTCTTGCGCTTTGCTGATTTCTAATTTGCTAATGGCGTCTTTTAGCCTTTCCGGTTGAATAGGCTTGAGCACATAATCCAAGGCATTTACTTCAAATGCCTTGAGCGCAAATTCGTCATAGGCGGTTGTAAAAATTACTTTAGGTACTGAATCCAGCATTTCCAACAAATCGAATCCTGTTTTCCCAGGCATTTGTATGTCTAAAAACAACAAATCAGGGTTTAACGTATTTATTTTTTCAAAGGCGTCATCCGCATTGACTGCCTCGCCAATAATCTCTATTTCATGGTGTTCAGCGAGCAAGCTGTTAAGTTCTTTTCTTGCTAACCTTTCGTCGTCTATAATAAGTGCTGTCATACTTGATTCTATTTATTGTTCACGATACTTGGGAATTATTAAAGCTGTTAAAACTGTATTTTCATTTTCATTTTTGATTGAAAAAGAAAATTTATCACCATATAACAGTTCCAATCTTTTCTTTGTGTTGTCAATACCATATCCCTTGTGTTTCATCACAATTCCATTCAGATATTGTCCACTGTTTCTAATTTCAATATTTAAATTTTCATCATTTACTTGTGTTGTTACTTTGATTAATCCACCATTAACAAGTTTAGATACACCATGTTTTATTCCATTCTCTACTAATGTTTGCACCATTAATGGTGGTATCTGGAACCTTTCAGAATCAGGATCAATATCAAATTTTATTCTTAACCTTTCCTCATACCTCACACTTTCAAGTCCCAGGTAGTCTTTTACAATCTCAAGTTCTTCAGCAAAGCTAATGAGTTTTCTATCATCCATGCTCAATGCATTTCTCAGAATTCCTGAAAGTTGCGTAATCGCAAGTTTTGATTTTTTTGGATTTTCATCTACCAATGCTCGGATACTATTTAGCGCATTGAATATGAAATGAGGGTTTAATTGCGACTTAAGTTTGTTAAGTTTTATTTCATTAATTGCTGCCTCAAACTTTAATGATGCTCGGTAATTTTCGAAATAGTGGTAGGCAAAATAGATTAAATTCCAAATGAGATGTAGTACTATAAAAACAGCTAGGTTGCCAATAAGCAATTTAAGTAGAAGGCTTGTATTCAGGGCTGTATTGTTTTCAACAAATGAAATAAATACTAAAAATACGGTATCTACAAAAGCCAAAAATACAACCATCGTCAGCACACGCGGAATCAGCTTTGGCATGCGATATTTCAACCAACCCCGTTTTAAAAGGAAGTTTCTATAGGTATGGGTTGTGAAGATGACAAAAGCTGTGACTACTACTTGGTTTACGAAATCTTTTCTGTCAAACCGATCAGCTATTAGTATTAGTGCCGTATTGATGAACAAATATAATGTCCACCCACCTATCTGTAACAACCAGTATAATCGATTCTTGTTCATCTTTAAGAATGCCCCATTTTTTAAGCCCCTTAAAAGTAGCGAATACAAAGAAGTTTGTCACTTATAATTTTATAAATGGTGAGATCTGTATTTAAAGGGAGTAATCTACCTCATAAACCAAAACCTATATTACTTCTTTAATCCATCCAAAAGCGTTAATGCATGCTGTCCTAAGTTTTCAGCCATGATTTTTCTGTACTTTATGCTCTCAATAAATCCTGAATTGAAAAATCAGTAAGTAATAGAATCCAATCATTGCTTTTAGGCATAATAATAATTTTAAACTCTTCTTTGTTACGAT
>CAYRIF010000145.1:0-9406 GCA_964424205.1 uncultured Roseivirgaceae bacterium
GGAAACAAAAGTTATAATTTGCAAATTAGTTCAATGATTACTCATTTTCATTCAAACGAAATTGTGAGGGTGAAATTCCAAACTGCTTCTTAAAGGAGCGGTTGAACGTTGATATGGCATCAAAACCACAATCATAAGCAACATTAGAAATGCGTATATTTTTGTTGCTCAGCAATGTTTTTGCTTTTTCCATTTTTTTATGAAGAATATATTTGGCAGGACTTTCTGAGTATATTTTTGCAAATTTTCGCTGAAAAGTAGAAATGCTCATACCGCATAAAGTTGCTATTTCATGGAGAGATAAACTTGCGAACAAATTATTTTCAATGGTTGTTTTGAAATTATATTCGTAGGGCTTATAGAGAGATGAAACAAAATCCAATACAGATGGTGCACTTTCAGTTTTTGCTAGTAACAATAGGAACTCTTTCAATTTAGTCAGGAGCATACTATCACTAGCCACAGATGGATTGTCTAGCAGAAATTCAATACTCTGGATAAAATTTAGAAGAATTCCATCAATATTTATTTTGGTCGTATCATAATCAGTTTCAAAATCTGATAGTGATAAATCATAGTCTAATAGCTCTTTTACGATTGCAGGATAGAAGTACGCCCCGATAACTTTGATTTTTTCTTCTGTTATTGGCTGTTGCCCCATAGCCCTTTCAAAAAAGTAATTACCACATTTAGCGAGCATCCCATCACCGCTATTAAAATGAATAACTTTTTCTGGTGTTCTGAATTGAAAGCTACCTTTTTCTATGAACATAAAGCAGGCTTCCGTTTCTTGAAAAACTTTAGGCAACCGTTTGAAGTCACCCAAAATGAGTTTTTCAAAAATTACCTTGCCATTATATGTTAATGCTTTATGCTCAAAAACCATTTTTTGCAAATCATACAACTTCTTTAATAAGTAATCGGGATGGCGGAAAGTTAATTGTCTTGCAATACGTTTCTAAGTCCTATTTAACCCTAAGCCACCCGCAACTTCTTAAACTTAGACTTATCAAACTGTCCTTCGGCATACGCCTTATCAATGACCAGTTTTTTAACCATCGGTTGTGAAGGTAATTCAAACATGGCATCCGTGACTATTGCCTCAAATATAGAACGCAATCCTCTTGCTCCTAGCTTATATTCCATCGCTTTTTCTACGATGTAATCGAGTGCATCCTCTTTTATTTCCAGTTTAATGTGCTCCATGTCAAACAACTTGGTGTATTGCTTGGTCAGCGCATTTTTTGGTTCCGTTAATATTTGTTTTAAGGCACTTTCATCAAGCGGATTTAGGAATGTCAACACTGGCAACCGGCCAATCAACTCAGGAATTAAACCATAAGATTTTAGATCTAGCGCAGTGACATATTGCAGCATATTTTCTTTGTCAACAACCACATCATCTTTTTTAGAAGCAAAACCAATCGGTTTGGTATTTAACCGAGAAGCGATATTTCTGCTGATGCCATCAAATGCCCCACCGCAGATAAATAGAATATTTTCAGTGTCAACACTAATCATTTTTTGGTCAGGATGTTTACGTCCTCCCTGTGGCGGCACGTTGATTGCCGTACCTTCCAATAACTTCAATAGTGCCTGCTGCACGCCTTCTCCACTTACATCCCTAGTGATGGATGGGTTGTCAGATTTACGCGCTATTTTATCCAGCTCATCGATATAAACAATGCCTTTCTGCGCTGCTTTCACATCATAATCAGCCGCTTGCAACAGTCTAGTGAGAATGCTTTCTACATCTTCGCCTACATAACCCGCCTCAGTTAAGACCGTAGCATCTGCAATGCAAAATGGCACTTGTAATATTTTAGCGATGGTTTTGGCTAGGTATGTTTTACCAGTCCCAGTCTCACCTACCATGATGATATTGGATTTTTCAATGGTCACATCATCATCATTTTTGCGCTGCCCCAATCTTTTGTAATGGTTATACACTGCTACAGAAATTACTTTTTTTGCTTCATCCTGTCCAATCACAAATTGGTCTAGGTGAGCCTTCATGTCTTTTGGCTTGAGTAAATTAAAATCAGGCGTGCCTTTGCCGACGGCAGGTTTTTTCTCTTCATCCAGAATTTGCTGTGCCTGACTGATACAAACATTACAAATGTGTGCCTGAATTCCGGAGATCATCAAATCGACATCCTTTTTATTTCTTCCACAAAATGAGCAGGTTACTTCTGACATATTTTTTTTTGTTTAATGTATTAAGTCTCAAGTACAATGTATTAAGCCTTAAAGTTCGGCGTTTCTACATAATACTTTGTACTTAATACTTTGTACTTTTTAAAACTTAACGCTTCGCTTTCCTAATCAAAACCTCATCAATCAATCCGTATGCTTTGGCCTCTGCCGCAGTCATCCAATAATCCCTATCAGAGTCTTTTTCAATTTGTTTATACGTTTTCCCACTATGTTCGGCTAATATATCGTATAATTCTTTTTTCAAAGACATAATCAACTTCAAAGAAATCTCCATGTCTTTAGATTGCCCTTGCATGCCACCAGATGGCTGATGAATCATTACTCTGGAATGCGGTAAAGCAGACCTTTTGTTTTTAGCACCACCAGCTAGCAAAACAGCACCCATGGAAGCGGCCATGCCTGTACAGATTGTAGCTACCTCTGGGTTGATATAATTCATGGTATCGTATATGCCCAGCCCAGCCATCACTGACCCTCCAGGACTATTGACGTATAAAAGGACGTCACGGTTGGCATCTACCGATTCTAAAAATAGCAATTGTGCCGTAATGATATTGGAAATATTATCATCAATGCCCATCCCTAAAAATATAATTCTATCCATGATGAGTCTAGTAAACACATCAATTGCCGCAAATCTCCCCGGCCGTTCTTCGATTACAGAGCGTGTCATGTTTTCAACGGTTTGTGTATATCTGTCAAAAGCAGTGCCACTAATCCCCTGTCCTTTGATGGCGTATTTTCTAAATTCTTCTTTGCTTAGTTCTTTATCAAACATTTTCCTTTGTTTTTAAATTTCATGTAAAAGTAAAAAAAGTCCTTGTAAAAAGGACTTCCATGTAATGTTTAATTGTGATTTTGTTTTGAAATTTATAATCTAATAAATGCGTTTGAGAAGGTTAACGTGCGCCTGAGTTTACAACCTCGCTCAGCGTCTCCTGCAAGGGACTCTGAGCTTTTGATAAGCCTAAACAGTGCCCCTGTTTATTTGGGGAAGTTATTTACACTTTATAAATTACTTAGACACAATCTCCTTAAACTTCTCCATATCCACTTTCTTAGTAGTAACCTTTATTTTCTCCTTTACAAAAGCCAATACCATTTCGTTTCTAGCCTGCTCAAAAACCTTCATATAATTATTGCCATTCTCCCCTTTCAGGTAATTATCAACAAACATATCTAGGCTGTCTTCCATTTGCCCAGCCATGCCAGATTGTTGCAGTTGTGCCCTAATCATTGTCTTGGTAGTAGCAATCACATCTTCGTGTTCTGCTTTGATTTCATTGTCTTCACTGATCTTGTTTTGGATGATTGTCCATTTCAAATCAGTGGCATACATGTCATATTCCTTGTCTATAATTTCTTTGGTGATTTTCCCTTCGTTTGAAACAAAAAGCCAGTCTTTAAGAAATTCATCTGGCAAGGTCATTTTCGTGTTTTCCACAAACTGCTTTCTTATACTGTGGTCTAAAAACATATCGCTTTCTCTGACATAATTTTCAGAGATAGTTGTTTTCACTTTTTCAGTAAATGCTTTTTCATCAGTCACCGCATCTTTTCCAAAAACCCGGTCAAAAAATTCTTGATTAATTTCGGCAGCTACTTTTCTGTTTACATTTTTTACTGTGAACTCAAACGCACCTTCCAATGCTTTGGTCTCTTCTTCACTTTTGTTCAATGCATGACTGAGTTTGTGGGTATCTTTTATAGTTTTTAGCAAATCAAATTTTACAGTTGCTTCTTTGCCAATACCAATGAAGCCTTTCTTTTCTTTCTTCTCCATATCATCAATTTCAAGCAATAAATCTTGCTCAAAATCCCCATCCACTTGCTTCAACGTTCCGAAAAGGGAATCACCGTCCTCACTTTTTTCGGGATTGGTCATGGTGCCAAACTGCTTTTTTAAATCCTCAATGGTTTTTTGAACCGCCTTGTCATCAACAAGGATTTCGTATTTGGTTATTTTAGCAGCTAAATCCACTTTGAAGTTATCGACCATCCCAATTTTGTAGTCGAAGTCAAAATCTTTCTGCGTATCCCAGTCAATTGCTTGTGATTTTTCCAAATCAGGGAGTGGGTCACCCAATATATTCAGCTTATTTTCTTTGATATAATCAGTCAGAGATTTAGAAAGCAGGTGGTTTATTTCTTCTACCAAAATCGACTTTCCATACATTTTTTGAATATAAGAAACGGGGACTTTCCCTTGCCTAAAGCCTTTCACTTGTGCTTTTTTGCTATGTTCCTTTATTTTTTTATCAACGAGTGATTGATAATCTTCCTCTTTCAAAGAAACCCTAATTGAACCTTCTGTTGCCGATTTTTTGTCTAGTACTATATTCAAAACCAAAGAATTTTTTATTGTAAATAATTAAAGTAAAAACCCCCGTTCCCAATGAGTATCATCGTGTCCGAGGGTTTTAATGGTGCGGGTGAAGGGACTCGAACCCCCACGCCTCACAGCGCTAGATCCTAAGTCTAGTGCGTCTACCAATTTCGCCACACCCGCATTTGGAAGTGCAAAAGTATATAATTAATTAGAAGTTGCAACGTATTTTTTAAAAAAGATGTTTTACCTTTAGTCTTCATTTTTTACCATAAGAATAGAACACCTTCTGGGCATGGAAGCGATAGACGTAGAAGCAGAAAAAAAACTAATCCTTAACAAATACAGAAAGTTGTTAAGGCACGCCAAGCCATTCCTAAAAGACAATGATGCCAAAATTATAAAAAAGGCATTTAACACATCGCTTGAAGCGCATAAAGAAATGCGCAGAAAGTCTGGCGAGCCCTATATTTTGCACCCAGTAGCAGTGGCGCAGATTTGTGTGGAAGAAATTGGACTCGGCACCACTGCAATTGTATCGGCACTGCTGCATGATGTGGTGGAGGATACCGAGTGGGAAGTAGAAGATGTCAAAAGAGAATTTGGTGATCGGGTGGCATTAATTATTGACGGACTCACAAAAATTGCGGGCGCTTTTGAATATGGTAGCTCGCAACAAGCAGAGAATTTCAGAAAAATGCTGTTAACCCTTTCGCATGATGTTAGGGTGATTTTGATAAAACTTGCCGACAGATTGCATAACATGCGAACACTCGAAAGCATGCCACGCAATAAGCAACTCAAGATTGCTTCGGAAACAATGTACCTATATGCACCACTGGCTCACCGGCTTGGTTTGTATACCATCAAATCCGAGTTGGAAGATTTGCATTTGAAGTATTTCGAAAATGAGGATTACAAGCAAATAATAAGTAAAATAGCAGGATCAAAAGATGCGCGTGATCGATTTATCCGAAAATTCATCAAGCCAATTCAAAAAGAACTTAAAGCACTTAACCTAGATTTTGAAATTAAGGGACGCCCGAAATCGATCCATTCTATTTGGAATAAAATGAAAATACAGGACATTCCTTTTGAAGAGGTATTTGATTTGTTTGCAGTGAGAATTATAGTCAATTCGGATTACGAAGAGGAAAAAGCGGATTGTTGGAAGGTGTATTCTATTGTTACGGATTTTTACAAACCAAACCCCGACCGCTTGAGGGATTGGGTAAGCACACCAAAATCAAATGGATACGAGTCGTTGCATACCACTGTGATGAGCGACAATGGGCAATGGGTAGAAGTGCAAATTCGAACCAAACGAATGGATGATATTGCAGAGAAAGGCTATGCAGCACATTGGAAATACAAGGATAGTAGCAGCAAACCGGAATCCGGCTTAGAGCAGTGGATTACTAAAGTACGTCACTTACTTGAAGAAAATGATGCATCAGCCATTGAGTTTGTAGATGATTTCAAATCAAACCTTTTTAGCGATGAGGTGTTTGTATTTACCCCTGAGGGGGAATTAAAAACGTTGCCACATGGTGCCTCAGCATTAGATTTTGCCTTTGAAATTCACACCGAAGTGGGGCAACATTGTTTAGGCGCTAAGGTGAATTCTAAACTCGTCCCCATCAATTATGTTTTGAACAATGGGGATCAGGTAGAAATACTAACATCGGTCAAGCAAAAACCTAATGAGGGATGGCTGAAATATGTAAAAACTTCGAAGGCGAGATCAAAAATAAAAGAATCACTGAGGGAGGAGCTGAAATTGGTTTCGTCTGAAGGCAAAGAGATTATTTATAGAAAGTTTAGGCAACTAAAGATAACACCAAACCAAGAGTCGCTGGAGCAGTTGAGGGCTTATTTTAATGCTAAAACGATTAGTGACCTCTATGCAGGAATTGCCAATGGTAAATTTGACACAAAGGGCATTAAAAAATTTAAGGAGGTTAGGACCAAATATAAATCAGGATCAAAAGGCAAAATTTCTGATGCAAAGACATTTGTAAGTGAAATTTCTAAAATAAAGGGGAAAAAGCAGGATGTGCTTTTCATAGGAGAGGATATGGATACGCTTGATTATACTTTGGCGGTGTGTTGTAATCCCATTTCAGGTGACGCTGTTTTTGGCTTTGTAACAGTCAATGAGGGTATAAAAATTCACCGCACCTCCTGCCCAAATGCGGTCGAGTTAATGTCACATTATGGTTATCGTATTGTAAAAGCAAAGTGGGCTTCGAAAAAGGAAAGTGCATTTCAAATAGGACTTAAGATTATTGGAACAGATAGAGTGGGACTAATCAAGGATATTACGAACGTAATTTCCAGTGAGCTGAAAGTTAATATGAGTAGCATTTCCATTGATACAGACACTGGAATTTTTGACGGAAGTATTAAGCTTTACATTAACGATACCAAGCATTTAGACTTATTAATTAGCAGATTGGAAAAAGTACAAGGGGTCGTTAACATAGCAAGATATGATGTGTAGTAATATTTATTGAAATAGAATTTCAATAGTTTACTTTATAACTATATTTGCAAAAGTAGTTTATCAAAATAAAATGGCAGGAAAACCAAACTTGTTTTTAGAAGTAAAAAAAATTTTCACAGCATATTTAGAAAATAAAGGGCTGCGAAAAACACCGGAACGATTTGCGATTTTAGAAGAAATATATAACCGAGATGGGCATTTTGATGTAGAGTCACTCTATATCAGTATGAAGAACAAAAATTACAGAGTAAGCAGGGCAACAGTTTACAATAGCTTAGACTTGTTGGTGGAGTGTGATTTGGTCAGTAAGCATCAGTTTGGTAGAAACCTAGCGCAGTACGAAAAATCGTATGGTTACAAGCAACACGACCATCTCATTTGTACCGAATGCCATAAGGTAGTGGAATTCTGCGATCCTAGGATACATAATATACAAACAATGGTGGGCGAGTTGCTGAATTTTGAAATTCTGCACCACTCATTAAATCTCTATGGGGTTTGCGGTGATTGTCAAGCAAAATTGAAAAGCCAAAAATGAAGTACACACATGACGTAAAGAAAGGGGTACTGCTATTAAATTTTGAGGGAGATTTGATAGGGGAAAATAATGGATTAGAATTATTGGAGTTAGTGACAGATAAAATCGAGGAAGAGATCATGCTGTGTGCCATTGATATATCTAAGGTGCGATACATTAACAGTAGTGGCATTGGTGTGCTCATTACCATGTTAACAAAGTTCAGAAATAAAGGAGGGGAGTTAGTTTTAATAAGCCCTTCTGACCAGGTGAAAAAACTATTAATTATTACAAAGTTGAATGCTATATTTACAATAGCAGATACAAAAGAAGCAGCAGTTAAAGTATTAAAGGAGCGTTAAAATGAAGGTAGATGTTTTGTTAGGCCTGCAGTGGGGCGACGAAGGAAAAGGAAAGATAGTTGACTATTTGGCACCAAAGTACAAGGTGGTGTCCAGGTTTCAAGGTGGACCAAATGCGGGACATACATTAATGTTTGATGGCATAAAACACGTGCTTCATCAAATTCCTTCTGGGATTTTTAGAAAAGACATCAAAAATATTGTTGGGAATGGTGTGGTCTTAGACCCGGTAATTTTCAGAAAAGAAATCGAAGCGTTGGACAAGTTTGATTTGAAGGTTCGTGACAATTTATTTATTTCAAAAAAAGCACAGCTTATTCTTCCTACGCATCGCTTGCTAGACGAGGCATATGAAGAGTCAAAAGGAAAGGATAAAATTGGCTCGACCAAAAAAGGAATTGGACCAACCTATCAAGATAAAGTAGCCCGACTAGGATTACGTGTCGGTGATATTTTATCCGACTCCTTTAAAAACAAATATGATAAATTAGTAAAATCTCACAAGTCAATATTGGCGTTTTATAATTTTGATTATAACCTTACCGAATTAGATGCTGCTTTTTTTGAGGCGGTAGAATATTTAAAAGGATTTACTTTGGTAGACTCAGAGTACGTTATTAATGATGCTTTGGAGGCCAATGAAGCGATCTTAGCAGAAGGGGCACAGGGTTCATTGCTAGATGTAGATTTTGGAAGCTACCCTTTTGTTACAAGTTCCAATACCATGGTGGCAGGCGCCTGTACAGGTTTAGGGGTTGCTCCGAGTAAGATTGGTGAAGTCTTTGGCATATTCAAAGCATATTGCACCAGAGTGGGTAGCGGCCCCTTTCCTACAGAGTTGTTTGATGAGGTAGGAGAAAGCATGCAAAAAGAAGGCAATGAGTTTGGAGCCACCACTGGTCGCCCTAGAAGGTGTGGTTGGTTAGACCTACCATCTCTAAAGTATACCATCATGATAAATGGCGTTACACAGCTTTTTATGATGAAAGCAGATGTGCTAAATATTTTTGAAGAAATAAAGGTTTGCACTGAATTTAAACTGAGCGACGGTACTATTACAGACCATCTACCTTTTGATGTATCTAATGACAACCTAACACCTGTTTACAAAACTTTTAAGGGATGGAACCAAAGCTTGTCACATTGCAATAGTGTTGATTCTTTACCTGAAGAATTGACTGCTTATATTGAATTTTTGGAAAAAGAATTAAAGACCCCCATTAACATCATATCTATTGGTCCTGACCGAAGCGAGACGATTATGCGAGATTAGATATTTGTATTGCATTAATACTATTGTTTAAATAACAGAAAAAGCACATGATAATTTTGCTGTAAATTTTCTAACAAATATATTTTTCAAAAAAATTTTCACAAAAAAACCGATAAGAGCACATATTTAGAGGAGTATTTGAGATAAATCAAAAATAATCAAATTATTTCCGTATAGATATTTGCAAAGTAAAAAAATCTTATTA
>CAYRIF010000146.1:0-8541 GCA_964424205.1 uncultured Roseivirgaceae bacterium
AACTACAATTAATTACTTGATAATCAACATATTAGCGTTTTTCAGCAGACCCTAAGTAGTCGGGTTTAAAAGATTTGGTAAGGTGACGGTGAAAGTGGTACCTTTCTTAAGTGTTGATTTTACCTTGATTTGTCCTTTTAATTTCTCCACGGTTTCTTTGACAATATATAGCCCGAGTCCGGAACCAGTATTGTGGTCTACACCTCGGTGAAACATACCAAAAATTTTGTCTTGGTACTCTTTCTCAATCCCAATTCCATTGTCAATTACTTGTATTTCAGCAGTAGTTGCATTAGAATTTACTATAATCTCAATGGTAGGGTTATCAATATTCTTATTGCTATACCTGATGGCATTCGACATTAAATTGTTGAGAATGACTTCAAGTCGCATGGCATCTGTATAAAAAATGCCTTCACTGTTGATGGATATATTCTTACTTATCTTCGGTGAGTCTTCGAAAAAACAATGTAGTTCAATGGCATTGTTAGTAATCTCTTCAAAATTTATTTTCTCATTGCGTATTCCTAAATGAATATTCCTGGAGAACTGCGCGATATCACGGATTAGGGAATCAAGTTTTTTGACACTTTTTTCTTTTAACTCTATATACTCTTGTATTACTTTGATGTCAGGTTCTTTTTTTGAGAGGTTAATTAAACCCAAAATCGAAGCCAAAGGTGCTCTTAGGTCATGAGAGGCCCTGTACACAAATTCGTCAAGCTCTTTGTTGATTTTTTTTAGACTTTCTATGAGTTCTTGATTTTCAATCTTTAGGTAAAATGTCTCTAGCGCAAAATCTATTGTTTTTTTTAGTTCTTCTTTTTTCCAAGGTTTGGTGATATATCTAAATACTTTTCCCTTGTTGATGGCAGAAATTATTGCCTCTTCATCGCTGTAGCCTGTTAGTATAACTCTTGGTACATTCGGATGTAAATCAGCTATTTTTTCTAAAAATTGCACCCCAGTCATATTTGGCATGCGCTGGTCGGTAATGACCAAACGGATGTCATTGCTATTCATCATTTCCAATCCTTCTTTTGCAGAATTTGCGGTTTTTACGTCATAATCCTTCCTAAACAACACTTTGAAGCTATCTAAGTGCTCCTTTTCATCATCTACATATAAAATTAACTCTTTTTCATGTGGAACCATCATAACATTTCCGCTGATTTTGGCAACTCAATAAAGCAAAATATATGTATAAAACCAAATTTTGGGAGCGGAAAGATTAGTCCTTCTGTAAGATAGGGAGGTACACGGTGAAGGTTGTTCCATTTTTTAATTTGCTTTCTACTGCAATGAAACCATGATGATCCTTGATGATTCCAAGGCTTATGGATAGTCCAAGCCCAGTTCCTTTGCCTATCTCTTTGGTGGTAAAAAATGGCTCGTAAATTCTATTTTGGATGTTTTTTGGGATGCCACAGCCCGTGTCCTTAATTTTAATCTCAATAAATTTTCCTTTGTATTTTTTAGAAATAGCCGTTGATATATGGATTTCTCCTTCACCATCAATTGACTGAGTGGCATTGTTGATGAGGTTGATAAACACTTGGTTGAGTTTAAGTGGATAGCATGCTATGGTTGGTATTTCCCCAAACGTTTTTATAATTTTTATACGGTATTTGTAGCTGCTGTTAAGTAAGAGCAGAGCAGAATTTATGGATTTATGGATGTCGTAATCTACTTCTTCTTCACCATCCAGGCGAGAAAAAGAACGTAATCCTTTGACAATTTCGGTAGATTGGTAGGCACCGATATTGATATTTTCAATCAATTTAATCATTTCTTTCACCGACTGATCAAAATCATATTTTTCTTTTAGTTCATTGACTTCAGTAATTTTATTTTTAATATTATTTTCATCGATTTCCCCGTATAGATTGATGACCTCTAAAATATCTTCCAAAAGAATTTTGATTGCTTCAGCTCCAGTAATAATGAAAGTCAACGGGTTGTTGAGTTCATGCGCAATGCCTGCCACAAGCACACCCAAAGAAGCCATTTTCTCGGATTGAATTAATTGATTTTGGGTGGCTTTGAATTTTGCAATTGTTTTTTCTAGTTCGTTACTTCTTTCCGACAATGCAGCGGTACGTTCGCTTACCAAGTATTCCAAGTGCTGATGATACTTTTGCAACTCTTTTTCAGTGCTTTTTCTTTCCGTGATATCGCTAAAAATAATCACCCTTAAATCTTTTTCATAAGGCTTACCAATTACTTCTAGTATAACCCTTTTTCCATTTTTGTGTTTTAATCTTACTTCATAATAATATGGCACACCATGTGCAACATATTTTTCTATCATCTTAGTTGTCTTCGCATTAAATAATTCTTTGAAATTCTTCCCAACCAAATCTTTCCGGGTGTACCCTAGAATATTTGTCACTGCCGTATTTATGTCAATGATGATATCATTTTTGTGAATAAAAACGCCTTCTTTTGCTGTGTTGGATAGCATTCTGAACCTTCGCTCTCTTTTCCTTAGCAATCGCTCTGCTTTCACACTATCGGTAACGTCCTGAATAGTACCGACTATTAATGATGCCTTCTTTTTTTTATTAATAGCGCTTACTTTTCCGATTGACTTGATCCAACGATATTGACCGTCTATGTTTTTCATTCTAAATAGGTAGTCAAAACTTTTTGGATAAGCATCTTCACATTTTTTGCTACTGGATATAACAGCCTCGCGATCGTTTGGGTGAACAAAATCTAATAATTTGAAAGAATCATCATTAAATAATTTTGTGTCATGTCCCAAAAAGACTAAATCTTTATGACTAAAAATGAATTTTTGAGAGGCTACCTCCCAGGCCCAAACACCAACTTTAGAGATGTCTAGTGCGAATAATATAGTTTCTAGGATAGTTTGGGTATTATATTTTTTTGCCATTCATGTTGGTGTTTAGTAAAAAGCATCCTCAAAATGTGTGATTTGGTTTTCCTTTCTTTTTAATATTGATATAATATCAAACCTAATCTCTCCATTCCAATCGTTTTCGAAAATATAGTTTTCTGCAGCCTCAATAATTTGTGCTGCTTGTTTTTCCGCCACCGTCTCTTCTGGCTCACCAAAGTAATTGCCAGAGCGTGTTTTGACTTCTACAAATACAATCGTGCTTTCCTTTTTGGCGATAATATCAATTTCAAACCGCCGATAGCGATAATTTTTCTCTATCACTTCAAAACCTTTTTCCAACAAATAATCAGCAGCTAGCTTTTCCCCTTCTTTTCCAACTTTAATATGATCGTTCTTGCGTGTCATGAAAATTTGTAAACAATAAAATTTATAAAATATTTTCCAACATAGCTGATTAATCTTACTAATTTAGCGATTTAAAATTTAAGATGGAATGCTAGAAAAAATTAATCCAACAGAAACGAATGCCTGGGTGCAATTGCAAAATCATTTTCCTGAGATGAAGCATGTTGAAATGAAGGTACTTTTTAGAGAAGATGCTAATCGCTTTTCAAAGTTTTCTATCTGGTTTGAAGATATATTAGTGGATTATTCCAAAAATATAATTACAAAGTCAACGGTTGAGAAATTTCTGAGCTTAGCGACGGAAACAGGCTTGAAATCAGCGATTGAAGCCATGTTTGCAGCTGAAAAAATTAATGAAACAGAAGGGAGGGAAGTGCTGCATACGGCACTGAGAAACCAATCAAATTCACCAGTCTTGGTGAATGGTGAAAATGTGATGCCCGCCGTGAATGCTGTTTTGAAACAGATGGAGGAGTTTTCTAATCGTGTAATTTCAGGAGCGTGGAAGGGGTATTCAGGAAAACAGATTACTGATATTGTAAACATTGGCATTGGTGGATCGGACTTAGGGCCAGTAATGGTGACCGAGGCATTGAAACACTATAAGAAAGAAAATATTGATATCCACTTCGTCTCAAATGTGGATGGGACGCATATTGCTGAAACATTGAAGTGTGTCAATCCAGAAACAACACTTTTTATGATTGCTTCAAAAACTTTTACAACGCAAGAAACAATGACCAATGCGCATTCCGCTAGAGATTGGTTTTTGGAAACTGCAAAAAATGAAGCATATATTAAAAAACATTTTGTTGCCATCTCTACCAATCAACAAGGCGTGGAAGAATTTGGAATAGATCCCGCCAATATGTTTACATTTTGGAATTGGGTAGGCGGTAGGTATTCGCTGTGGTCAGCTATTGGACTCTCGATTGCTTGTACTATAGGATTTGAAAATTTTAAAGAATTGCTCGCCGGAGCGCATGCGATGGACAATCATTTTAAGCATGAGCCATTTGAGAAAAATATTCCTGTAATATTAGGACTTTTGGGAATTTGGTATAATAATTTCTTTGGTGCAGAGACACATGCGGTTTTGCCCTACGACCAATATATGCATCGGTTTGCTGCATATTTGCAGCAAGGAGATATGGAAAGTAACGGTAAGAATGTAGACCGAAACGGCAAGTCAATTGCTTATCAAACCGGACCGGTGATTTGGGGTGAGCCAGGCACCAATGGGCAGCATGCGTTTTATCAATTAATCCACCAAGGCACAAAATTAATTCCATGTGATTTTATCGCTGCCGCACAATCGCATAATCCAATTGGTGATCATCATCAAAAATTGCTTTCCAATTTTTTTGCCCAAACAGAAGCATTGATGAATGGTAAGACAGCGGACGAAGTTGTGCAGGAGCTGAAAGCACAATACCCTCGCTCAGGGTCTCCTGAAAGGGACGCTGAGTATTCTGAAAAGATATCAAAACTGAAACCATTCAAAGTATTTGAAGGGAACAAACCCACCAATTCAATTTTGGTGAAAAAGATTACGCCACGAACTTTGGGAAGCCTTATCGCTATGTATGAGCATAAAATATTTGTACAGGGCGTGATTTGGAATGTATTCAGTTTTGACCAATGGGGCGTGGAACTAGGTAAGCAGTTGGCTTCAAAAATCCTTCCCGAGCTGGCAGAAAATGAGGCTGTTAGTGCGCATGATGCTTCTACTAATGGTTTGATTAATGCTTATAAAAAGATGAGATAACAACACTCTAAAATAGTTGAAAGATTTCTAAACCCGCTTAGTCTAGAAAAATAATATGACTATTTCTTGGCAAACGTACGCCACCTGTATTTGTATAAGTAATGGTTAACCCGAATTATTCACCGTTTTAATAAAATACCTTTGTAACTTACTTATTATCAGATAATTACCCTGTACTTTGCTGAAAATATAATAGCCCAAATTTGGGGAGCTTGCAATTATCTTGACGTATCTGCTTCGCCTGCCTGCCGGTAGGCAGGTTGCAAAACCCTCGAAATATGCCCATATATCTTCGATTTTTTCCCGATGGCTATCGGGATTACATATACACCAAGCTAATCACATGAATATTCCGGGTTAATATCTTCGGTATTTACGGTTGAATTATCTTCCAAATTATCCAGCAAAATCTCTAAAAATACTTGAAATCTATTGGTGTTATAATGTCTGATTCCTTTCTCTAGATTTTGGATTGCCTGAATATAATTAGTCTCATTATAGGATTTCACAGCCATGTTATAAAACAGCAGACCTGCCAATTGCTGTATGTCAATGTTGTTGTTTACTGAATGACTCCGCTGATTTAACTTTTCTTTTGCTCCTATGGACTGTATAAATCCAGTTTCCTGCCTTGGGGTTGTATAAAATTGAATTCGTTTATTTATCTCTGACTTGTTTTTGACAAAACCATCAATGGGATCAGTAGATTCAAATAAGAATTCCTTCGAATCAACTTTTACAATAAGCAACACATGATAATCAAACTCTTTGATGGTGTAGTTAACATCCAATCTTTCCAGTATCAATGCGTAGAGCGCGGTGCCCACTACACAGTCATAGTTGTTATTTTCAATCAAACCCGTAAAAGAAGAATACAGCTGGTAGTTTTTAAGAAATTTACGATGTCCTTTATAGAACAGATATTCTAAAAACTTGCTTTTATTTTTATACTGTTGTTTTTTACGCGCTATTTGCTGCGTAAAATCTTCCAGTGCTTTCTCGAATGCGACAACCTTGCTTTCTGCTATGTTTTGATTTCCATTTAAATATAAATCGATTGGCTTAATACTACCATCCTGAAGACTGTCTTTGGGATTGATGTTACCATTTGCCTTGCTACCAGTTGGCGCAACAAAATTTAGCAGTATCAATATGGTGAATAACCTTTTCAACCTGAAGAATATTGGTGTTATAGAAACATTGTGTTAACACAAAGTTAACAATTTCTTAACATTAGAAACGGGAAATCATGGATTATGTTACACGATGTAATGTTTCTTGAAATATTAGGATGAAATGGAACGATAATAATGTTGTAGCAAGCAGGTTAAAAAAGCGTAGAGATAAGGCAACATTTTTGCCGCCCGCCCGCCTAAGAAGGAAAATCATGTCCAATGTTAATGCTATGTTAACAGAAACAATTATTTCATGTCAATTTTTAACAGTTTGGTAATATTTAGCACAACACCAATTAATATTTGATGACCATTTTTGCATCGAGAAACATTAATGAAATCATTAAAAAACTAATTATTTAAAAACGAATTTGAAATGAAAAAATTGAATTATTTAATCGCATTACTATTTGTTGGAGGACTAGTGTTCTTATCAGCATGTAAGGAAGACGGACCAGACCCAATCAAGGCTTCCCCAACCATTAGTGTGACACCTACAACTGCTGGTGTATTACCAGGAAAAAAAGTAGATTTCACGGTAACGACCTCAGCTGCCACTGGCGCAAAGGTGGTTTCAGTAAAAGCAAATGACGGAACAACAGATGAGACGGTAAGTGGTAATACCTATTCATACACCGTACCTGCCGGTGCCGCTGCTAATGCTACAATCACAATCACTTTTACAGTAACTGATGATCAAACCCCTGCAAAAACGGGAAAAGCAACAGCTACAATCACTGTAGGTCAAGTCATTGATCCCGTTATTCCGGCAGGTGTTATTTCAGCCGATAGAACATTAACGAGTGGTGTTATATGGGAGCTGGACGGTAGAGTAATAGTAGGTGATGGCGTAACATTAACAATCGAAGCAGGTACCATCATTAAAGCACATGAAGGAACAGATACTGATGCTTCTGTATTAATTATTGCCAGAGGGGGAAAAATTGATGCACAAGGAACTGCGGAAAAACCAATTATAATGACCTCTATTAAGGATAATATCACCATAGGTGAGAAAATGGGTACTAACCTAGCAGATGATGCAAATAGTTTGTGGGGAGGTTTAATAGTTTTAGGGAAAGCGCCGGGATCTTTTAAAGCAGATGCTACTGAAGTGCAAATTGAAGGGATTCCGCCATCAGACACCAATGGTTTATATGGTGGAAACGTAGCCGATGATAATTCCGGTGTTATCAAATACATGTCAATTCGGCATGGCGGAACTTCCATTGGAGAGGGCAATGAAATAAACGGCTTAACATTAGGTGCAGTGGGTAGTGGAACGGTCATTGAGAATGTAGAAATTGTTGCAAATAAGGATGACGGCGTAGAGTTTTTTGGAGGAACAGTAAACCCAAAAAACCTGCTTGTTTGGGCAGTAGGCGATGATGGCTTGGATGTTGATCAGGCGTATAGTGGTACGATAACCAACTCAATGGTGATTTTAGGTGCGGCTTCCGATCACGGTTTAGAAATTGATGGTGGGGAAGGATCAGCAACAGGGAAATTCACGATGGACGGAATCACGTTAATTGGTAACCAAGATACGGATAAAGGAGAGTATGCAGATTTCAGAAGTAATGCCATGGGAACTACGAAAAATATTTTTGCCAAAGGATTCAAGGTTAGTTCTGATGTAGAATTGGACAAAGAGAATAATGTTTCCGCCAATTATACCAATGGAGATTTGGTTTTCGAAAAATGGGAAATTGTATTGCCTACAGGTGTAGCAACATCAGCAGAATTGTTTAAAGATACTACTGATCCTGTACAATCAACATTTACATCAGATGCGGCAACATTTTCTTCAGCAGTGACAGCTGGTTCAGCAACCGTAGGCGCTAATCAAGCTGATTTTTCATGGACATTTGCAAAAGCCAAAGGTGCATTCTAAATATAATCGAGTTTTAATACAGTGGCAATAATTCAAATTGCTCGTCTCTAAAATAGGGACGGGCAATTTGTACGTTAAAATTTTAAATAAAAACAAACAGATGAAAATTAAATTACTACTTATTTTTTGCTTTTTTTCTTTCAATACATTTGCTCAAAAAGGGCAATTAAAAGGTATTGTAAAAGATACTGATATCAATGATGTATTACCATTTGCCTATGTGATAGTTAAAGACGCTCCGGGTGTCGGAACCACTACCGATTTTGAAGGAGCATATTCACTCCCTTTGGAAGCGGGTACTTACACAATTGTTTTTAAGTATGTAGGGTATGAAGCCAAAGAGGTGACGGGTATCGAAATTAAATCAGAGGAAACCACCGTTTTTAACATTAGTTTATCGCCTGTTACAGCCTCGCTAGATGCAGTTGTAATT
>CAYRIF010000146.1:8551-9308 GCA_964424205.1 uncultured Roseivirgaceae bacterium
TCAGTATTAAATATACAACGTAAATCTGTAAACCTGTTGGATGGCTTGTCTGCTCAGAATTTTAAGCGTATGGGGGCTGGCAACATTGCAAGTGCAGTTAAAACTATTCCTGGGGTAACTATACAAGGAGGTAAACATGTGTATGTCAGAGGACTTGGCGACAGGTACACGAAAACACTGCTTAACAGTGTGGACATCCCAGGATTAGACCCTGATAAAAATTCAGTGCAGTTAGATCTTTTTCCTACGAGTATCTTAGATAATGTGATGGTGATTAAATCATTCACCACGGATTTGCCAGCTGATTTTACAGGAGGAATTGTAAATATTATCACCAAAGAAATTCCTAATGAAAGAGAATTTAAAGTGTCGGTAAGTGGCAGCTACAATACAAAAATGCATTTTAATGATAAGTATTTGAGTAATGAAGGTGGTCATACTGCTTTTTTAGGATTTGATGCCAACAAAAACATACCCATAGACCCGAATATGAATATTCCAAATACATTTGACAAGGACCGTACTTTAACGGAAATTACGCAAAGATTTGACCCTACATTATCGGCACTTAACAAAACAAGTGGCATGGATTTTGGTTTTGGAATTTCGTATGGCAATGTACTTCCTGTTGGTAAAAATGAAAATGATTTGGGTTTTTATGCTTCGGTAAATTATAAAAGTGAGACAAAGTTTTATGAGGAGGCCATCGACAATGTGTATAGAAAGGATGAAACAGATTTTGGAAATAATGAGTTAG
>CAYRIF010000147.1:0-9263 GCA_964424205.1 uncultured Roseivirgaceae bacterium
GATAGCGGGGTTTTGTGAAGTATAAAAAACACCTCTTACGGTTACTGTTTTATCCGCTTTATAGACTGTAACACGAATCATATATAATGCTTTTTGATAGGCAAGCAGTGTATGGTTCCAAAACATACTTGATAAAACAGATTTTTTTGAATAGAAGCCAATCTTTTCAATCCAAATTTCTTTACCTTTGCATCCTAAATTTTACCATTACAAATTAATAATATCAAATGGACGTAAAAGGAAAAATAGTAGAGATTTCTGCAGTACAGCAAATCAGTGATAGCTTTAAAAAACGTGAATTTGTCATAGAATATGCAGAGAATCCGCAATATCCTGAATTCGTAAAATTCGAAGTGATTCAGGATAAATGCAGCTTGCTAGACAATCTAAAAGAAGCACAAGAAGTAAATGTATCTTTCAACCTAAAGGGTAGGAAATGGACAGACAAACAAGGTGTTGTAAAATATTTCAATAGCCTACAAGCATGGAAAATACAAGCAGCAGAATCCACTCAAGCTGCTGCTGAAGCTGCACCAGCATCCATGGAAAACCTCGAAGAACCTGAGTGGCTCAATGAGTCAAAAGGTGGCGCAGATGACCTACCATTCTAACTAAATTATAAAACTATAAAAAAACAAAAATGAAAACTGCAGAAATACAAACCGCGAAGGGCAATATGAAAATTGAGTTTTATGAAGATGACGCTCCTAATACTGTTAAAAACTTTATAACATTATCAGAAAAGGGATACTATGATGGGCTAACATTTCACAGAGTAATCCCTAATTTTGTGATACAAGGTGGCTGTCCGCAAGGCACTGGCGTCGGCGGTCCAGGTTATAACATCGATTGCGAACTAGACGGAGAAAATCAATACCATGACCGTGGCGTTTTATCAATGGCACATGCTGGTAGAAATACCGGCGGCTCCCAATTTTTTATTTGTCATAGTCGAGAGAATACAGCACACCTTGATGGCAACCACACTTGTTTTGCTAAAGTGGTAGAAGGACTAGCGGTGATTGACGAAATCAGAGAAGGAGATGAAATAATAAAGATAGTTGTTAGCTAAAAAGTAGCAAGTATTACCATCATTCAAAAAGGTGTTTTTCAATTCCTAAGGGAGTTTAGAAAAGCACCTTTTTTTTGTGTTTTGTAGCTAATCGTTCATTTAACATCCAACAATAAAACTTGTAAAAAGAAAGTTTTAGCACATGGCTCATGTAAGATTCCAAGGTTTAGACTATCAGAATAATTCTCAACACAGCTATTTATCCCTATTTGGGATATTTTTCCCAAAATAGCACTATTAAAATCTAATGTGGGTACAAGTAAGATTTCAAGAAAGATAGAAAGTCCGCAAGTGGATTAAAACTTCTATTTCACTTATAAATAGTATTACATTGAGGTTTAATTTTTTAAACAGTAACTATTTTTTAAAATCCTTGCACCATGTATACAGAAGAATCCATCAAAATTTTTGCGGTAGAAGATGATCCAACCTATATCAAATTTCTGAAATATATATTAGAACTTAATCCAGACCATCAAGTAGAAATTATCACTACCGGACAAGAATGTATAGACAGACTACATGAAAAGCCAACACTTATCACTTTAGATTATACTTTACCAGATATCTCAGGTGAAGAAGTGTTACGAAAGATAAAAAATTTCGATGCGAGTATTCCAGTCATCATTATATCTGGGCAAGAAGAAATAGGCACTGCAGTAGATTTGTTAAAACTAGGGGCCTATGATTATCTTATAAAAAATGAGGAAACAAAAGACAAGCTACTGAACGCAATTGGTAATGCCAGAAAGAATGTTTCATTGGTTAACGAAATTGCTACCCTGAAGGAGGAGATTTCACAAAAATATGAATTTGGCAAAAGTATCATTGGCAATAGTCCAGCAATCAAACAGGTATTTTCCATGCTAGAAAAAGCTGTAAAAACAAATATTACAGTTTCGATTACAGGAGAAACAGGAACAGGAAAGGAATTGGCAGCAAAAGCAGTACACTACAATTCGGAGAAAAAGAAAATGCCATTTGTAGCAGTAAATATTGCTGCCATACCAAATGAATTGATAGAAAGTGAATTGTTTGGACATGAAAAGGGCGCTTTTACTGGTGCGGTGACAAGAAGGCTAGGAAAATTTGAAGAAGCCAATGGGGGCACTATTTTCCTTGATGAGATAGGTGAAATGGATCTCAACTTACAATCTAAATTATTGAGGGTGCTACAAGAGAAAGAAGTTACTCGTGTTGGGGGAAATGAAATCATCAAAGTAAATGCTAGGGTTGTCGTAGCTACTCACCGAAACCTTGCAGAAGAAGTGCAAAAAGGGACTTTTAGAGAGGATCTTTATTATAGGTTGTTAGGGTTACCAATAAAATTACCTTCATTGAGAGAAAGAGGCAATGATATCATCATCATCGCAAGGTATCTACTCAACCAGTTTTGCAAAGAGAATAACCTTGCTAAGCTAACCATTGGAAAATCTGCACAGGAAAAACTATTGAAATATCACTACCCTGGCAATGTCAGAGAGCTAAAATCTATTATAGAATTATCGGCAGTGTTAACCAATAGCGAGGAGATTTCTGAAGATGAAATCAGTTTCAATAGTTTGGTCAAGGAGGATAGCTTTACGTATGAAGAATTAACATTGAAGGAATATACCAACAAAATTATCCAGCATTTCCTAAACAAACATGATCATAACGTGATTTTTGTAGCCAAAAAACTTGATATAGGCAAGTCAACTATATATCGCTATCTAAAAGAATTGGAACTGGCTCCAGCATAGAAAAACTAGCCTATATATGAGCACTACAAACAGCACACTGGTCAATGATCTGATCAACATTTCAAGAAATCTATCAAGGGCACAGTCTCAAAATGAACTTGAGACATTGATGTTCGACTCCTTTGGATTATTTATATCTAGTGGTTTTGAAATTACATACTGGAATTTTGATTCTAATAAAAACGTACTCACTCCTACCCTATTTGGAGGATTAATGGAAGTTGAAAAAGAAGATTTAGTGTATAATGAAGTTCCTCAGTTATTCCAAAAAACGTTCCATCAAAGAAAGGTTAAGAATATAAAAGATTGTAAAAATGATGATTCAGGAGACTCATTAAAAGAAACCTTATTTTACAAAAATGGCAGCTTATTGATAATACCGGCTTTCCTTGGAGATGAGGTGGTTGGTGTAGTTTCTGTTTATGTTTCAGAGAAAGATTTTTTTGACGAAAATACCGAGAATACTTTAACACTTGTCAGCAACATGCTGTGCAATACTTTTGAAATTTTAAAAACAAAAACGAGGCATTTTGATAAACTAGAAGATTACATCGTCAATGAAGCTTTTAACAAATCTGTGGTTGAATACGGATCAGACATTGTCATCATTCTTGACCCAAAAGGAATAATACTTTACCACAATCCATCATCAGAAGAAACATTAGGATATTCGCATGGATTTTTGGTGGGGAAAAGTTTTTTTGATTTCATTCACGAAGATAGTCTAAGCAATATTCAATCCTTCTTTTACAAAAGCATTAGTAATAGTAAAAGCCAAAAAATAGAATATAAATTTAAAGCCGAGAATGGAGATTACGTTTACCTAGAATCAAACAGTATCAATCTTTTTGAAAAAGAAGGTGTGGAAGGATTGATTTTAGATAGTAGAGATATTACCGAAAAAATAAATATCAACGAGGAGGTTCAGAAGCAAAAACAATTTATCCAACAAGTAATTGACACAGACCCTAATCTAATCTACGTAAAAAATTCTGAAGGAGAATTACTCTTAATAAATCAGGCTGTTGCCGACATGCATGGTGCGACCAAAGAATCCGTAATAAAAATTCTAAATGCTCAGCCAAAAGAGCGGCCAGAAGATTTGTATAACGAATCAAAAGAAGATAGTGAGGCAATACTCGGCGGGAAAGAAATAATGGTGGAAGAATCATTCACATTTCCTGATGGTGAGGTGAGATGGTTCCAAACGACCAAAAAAGCACTTTTCAGAGAAGGGAGAAAGCCGGAGATGCTAAGTATATCAATGGATATCACAGAGCGAAAAAATAATGCTGAAGAGTTGCTAAAAGCGCAGAAGGCGAAAGAGCAATTTTTGGCTAATATGAGTCACGAAATCAGAACTCCTATCAATGGTATCGCAGGGTTAATCAATCTTCTATTTGATGCGGATCCAACAACAGAGCAAAGAGAATATTTAACTGGAATTCATAATTCTGCAGAAAATCTAAAAGTAATTATCAATGACATTCTTGATATATCAAAAATTGAATCAGGAAAATTAAATTTTGAGAAGAAGGCATTCATCCCTGAAAGTCAAATCAAATCTGTTATAGAAACATTTAGATATAGAACCGATGAAAAAGGACTTGAATTAATTCTAGAAATGGAAGAAGAGGCCAAGGAAATTGTGTTGCTAGGTGATCCAGTACGCTTTAGTCAAATTTTGATGAACTTGATTGGGAACGCCGTAAAATTCACATATTCCGGTCATATAAAAGTGACCGCAGGAATAGAATCATACAAAGGAAATATGGTCAGGGTTAAGTTCTCGGTAAGTGATACAGGCATAGGTATTCCGTCTGATAAAATAGGCACTGTATTTGATAGCTTTAGACAGGCAGACGAAAGTGTAAGTCGAAAATTTGGAGGTACAGGACTTGGACTTACCATCTGTAAACAGCTGGTAGAATACCAGGGAGGTGAAATTTATGCTGCTAGTATTGAACATAAGGGCACTACATTTAGTTTTGTAATTCCGTATGAAAAAGCTGACCGATTAGATTTAACCGACCTGAACAATCAACAAGATTCTAAATTTAGAATCAAAGAAATGGGGTCATTTGATGGCCTGTCAATTCTTTTGGTAGAAGATAATGACATTAACCAAATGTACTCTAGCAATATTCTGAAAAAGTGGGATTGCAAGGTAGATGTCGCAGGAAATGGTGCAATAGCCATAGAAAAGGTCAAAGAAAACAATTATGACCTAATATTGATGGACATACAAATGCCCGTAATGGATGGTTATGAAGCAACAAGAAATATCAGAAATAATCTTTCTCTTCCAAAATCCCAAGTACCCATTATCGCACTTACCGCAAATGCAATCGTAGGTGATAATGACAAATGCCTTGACATTGGTATGAATGATTATTTAGCCAAACCATTTGCACCTGAAGATTTGTTCAATAAGATTCTACAAATAACTAAACCAACTATTGAAAAAGTAGCCCCGGTAAAAAAGAACCCTAAGTCAAATGATTCTGTTTCCCGCAATAAAAAATCTATTGTTGACCTGTCATACTTGAAGTATATAAGTGAAAATGATAATGAATTTATGGGAGAAATGATAAGTTCGTTTATAGAAAATAATCCACTATTGCTGCGCGAATTAAAAGAGTTTGCGTCTAAAAATAACTGGATTGAGGTTGGTAAAGTAGCGCACAAAATCAAACCAACATTGGTACTCATGGGTGTAAATACCATCAAAGAGGATATTGAAACTATAGAAACAAATGGACGAAAATCCACAGAAGTGGAAAAAATTCCTGCACTAATAGAAAGAGTAGATGACATTTGCCAGAAAGCTATCAATGAGCTGGAGCAAGCCCTAGAATCAATTGCTACAACGCAAGAATTGAGCGCCCCTAGTTAAGAAAAAAGTCTCAAATTGGGAAGCTATTAACACAATCAAGCTACAAAATAGCCCATAATTCTTATTTTAAGGCATTTTCAAAGACAGGCACAAAAATGGCATCATAAACATCAAAACATTAACAACTAAGTGAAAACTTGCGAAAGTTGCCACTGTAATTTTTTGATATATGGATAAGCCAACTATTTTTTTAATTGATTCAGATAATATTGACATTCAAATTCTTGCCTTGAGAATAGAGAAGGAATTAAAATGTAAGGTCTATACTTTCTTTGGAGTAGAGGAAATATTATTATATAACAATTTACAACCAGATCTAATTATTTTGGATGAAGGAACATTCAAAAAAGAAAAAGCAAACATCACTAAAATGAAAAATAAACTTTTTGGTAGCGATAGTAAATCACTCACGAAGTTCATGATTTATTCGCACAAAAAATGGCAAGGAATTAATGTGACTAACGCAGGGGAATCCTCATATATCCCATTAGACCTAGTGCATCATAATGTGCAGGCTCGATTATCAGCCTAGTTTTATGGCGATACAGGAACCGCATGGTTTAATAAATACAGTAATCTGTTATATCATTGGAAAGGTCTATCTTTCGATAAAATATAAAGATGTGGAAAAAAGGCTTACCATTATATATAATAAATATAATGGTAGCTACAGTACTGCAGGTCTCATCATTGCAGATGGTTTTTTTTCATCTGTTGCCAGAACAGTTCTTTATACCTTTTCTGCATTAGTGCTCGTGCCCATGTGGCTATTTGGTTTTTATCGATTGGTATTGAGCAAATTCTTTAGATTTCTAATTTCTCTTTATTAAAATTAACACAAATCATTGGTATTTCCTTCCTGTGTGCAAATAAAATAATTACCCCTAAAGAAAATGTCACCAAGGCTAAGTAAAAAAGTGAACCATCATCTGCATTGACTTCTACACCTAATATTGTTAAGTGCATGAAAATAGCACCACCGATAATGCCAACAGTCATACCTGCACCTAGCCAAACTGTTCGAGGAATTAATAGCAGTATACCAGCAATGAGTTCCATCACTCCAATAGCAATTCTACCAGACGACCCTAAACCAACCTTCGCAAAAATATAAACACTGTCTGGATGCGCAGTAAATTTAAACCAAAGTGTCTGAATCAATATTAAGGCAGTAACTGCTCTAAGTCCACAAATTATATTTTTCATGATGTTTGCTTATCTGATAAACCTCAATCCTAAGTTAAACGTCTGCCCAAGACCCGTTGCATTTCCTGTCACAAAATTTCCATAAGATACTTCCAAGTTCAAACTAGCAGTTAATTGATATTTAGCACCTGCGCCCAGCAATGTATAGTTTTGAGTAAAATTATTTCCCAAATCAAGCAATCTAAAATGTTGCCCGTTCACATAAATAGTGAAGTTATTAGAAGGAAAATAACTAAGAAATACGCTCATCGGCACACCTAAACTATTATTGGCATACCCCTCTCCTTTCTTACCCATGTAAAACGCAACGTCCAGCTCTGTAAACAACTGAAACTTATTACCTCCAAAAGTCTTGTCATAGAAAAAGCGAGTTTCCCAAATGTTACTTTTTTTATCTAAAAATATACTGTTTTCAGTCTCATGATCAATTAGTGATATATGAAAAGAACTCTGTACTGAAAAATTAGAAAATGATTTGAAAGGAGAGAACTTGATAGATGGCGCAATGGACGTTATTCCCGCCCGTGAATATCCATCTTCATTCTTAAAACTGAACACTTTGGTAGCCGCAAAATCAGATGTTTCCTTATTAATAAAGTTTGATTTTATACTTACAATCAGACCTACATTGATACGGGCATCGTTTGAAATTCCATTATAAGTTTCTAACGTTGTTGTAAAATACGTTGCTCGAGGTAAGTTCTTGGTTACATCTCCATTTTCATTTGCTCCTTTTGTTTGCGTATAGAGGTTGTTAAAAATCTTAAAATCCCATTGTCCTTTTTTTAATAATTTAGATGGGGTGTAGGCTTGAATGTTTGAGACTATCTGTGTAGCTGTCAACACTTCGTGAACAGGCTCTTCCGTATCCACATTAACTATCTCTTTTTTACTTGGAATGGTATCTTTTTCTACTTTTGCAACTTTAACCCCAATAACTTCTGTCTGAACGGTATCAGTATAATTAACAATCGGAACAACCTTCTTCACCTCATCATTAACCACTTCTTTTGTTTCTACCGCTTCTTGAGTATTGGATTTGGTTATTGTAGGTGTAACTACTGCTATTTTTTTCGTAACAGCCGGCTTCTTTGCCACCTTACTAGTTTTTACTATTTTTTTTTTATTCAAAGTCCAATTATATGTATAATAGCCAACTTTATAGTCTGCAGGAACTTTCATTTTCCTATATTTATTCAGGTAAGCAGTTAGCGTTCCTGTTGCGTTTGTGAAGTCAGCCTTATACCATTTAAATATTTCTGAAATCAGCACTTTCTTATCAGCCGATTTTAGTTGTATGAAAGACCTGCTATTTAAAGCTAATCTCGTTCTAGCATTTAATTGCTGCTCCAGAGTTGCGGGTTTATAAGCATAATTTGCGATGGTAGGGCAACTCAAGGCAGCACACACTAATACAAAATGTAATCTTGAATCTTTGTAAACTGCTCGAAGCTTTTTGTTCTCAATATCGTTTAGTGCTAAGCTTTCTCCGGCAATTTTATGTTTGTTTTTGTCAAAAAAACCTCCTACATCCATTGGGGATTTTAAAGGGTAGTTTTTTATAATTTGATTGATAACTAGAATATTATAGGCATTAATATAAAAAGCTTTCTTCTCTTGCTTGCTTGAATTGGACAAAGAAGCAATTCCTATATATTTCACAAGTCCATGTAGTTTTGCAGGAGTACGTTTGATTGCCCCATAATCCACTAGTCCACTTGAAACATAACTTTTGAAAAATTTATCTGCCTCACCAAAAAAACCATTCATGGTAGTTTGAGCACTCACAAGGTTTACAGATAATACAACCAGTAGTACTAAATATATCTTCTTCATTTTTTATCTTTTATTAAAGGATACACAAATATGAAACCAAACTATCACAAAAATATCACAAACCATTAGTTTTACCTAAAATGTCGTTAAAGAGACAATCATAGAAACTGCACTGGAAGTTATCGTAAAACAAAATTGTTTTATCGTTTACTTTCAATTAGCACATGTTTCCTATATTTTTGTAAGTCTAGTATGAATTCACAAAATAACATAGCGCAAGTATTTGATAATCATGGAAGACCCATCTCCTATGTCCGGTTATCAGTGACCGATCGATGCAATCTGAGGTGTTTCTACTGCATGCCCGCAACAGGCATGACTTTTTTACCCCGAAAAGAGCTATTGAGTTATGAAGAAATGGAGCGACTCATTAAAATATTAGCGCGTATAGGTGTGTCAAAGGTTAGGATTACTGGTGGCGAGCCATTTGTAAGAAGAGACTTGGTAGATTTTCTAAGACGAGCAAAAGCAATCAAAGGCATTGAGGAAATTCACATCACTACCAATGGTG
>CAYRIF010000148.1:0-9078 GCA_964424205.1 uncultured Roseivirgaceae bacterium
AAATTATGTCAGTAAAATTGGATTTATTTAAGAAATTAAGACATTTTGTCGTGATTTTTTTGAAAATTCCTCTAATGTACCCAATCAATCCCAACAAAAACAGAAATAATTTAAGCTGCCATTATCGGTAAATCGGTATAAGTGTACAGTAAAATCAATTACCAGAAACAATAGTATCCGTACCCAAATGTTTGTCTTCTAAATTTGTAAACCATTTACGAACTTTTGGAAATTTTATGTCTTGAATTTCCGCTATTCCTTCAAGGGTGATGTACTCTCCTTTACCGGTAGATTCGTCATGGTAAAATTGATACGCTTCCATGGCATACGTCTCAGGATTGATATAAAAATACCATATATCACTTCCTACACCCTCCTCATAAGTAACTCGCAGTTTGTAATATTTTGCACCCATAAAATCAACCATTTCTACTTTTTCATCAATGATCGTTCCATCATCTGTCAATTTCATTGGCAAGCCATAGAGGTACACGTAGTAATTTTTAAACATCGTACTGCGCTCACATTTTAAACGGTATTTTTTTGCAAGTGCTTCATCAAACGAAGCACTTCCATTGACCAACACATAACATGAATCATCCTTCACTCCCCTTGTAATCATCAAAGAATCTAATTTTCCTTCGACTTTAAAATCTCCCGTTAGATTATTGATTGATATCACCGAACTTCTATCTGTTCCATTAGGTCTAGTTTCGGTCATTTTCAGGTTACTGACAAACGCAGACCAGTGACCATTCGGATCATGAAATTCAATGGTTTTTGCTAACAGTTCTTGCCCAGTAATATCTTGGGCTTGAATATGGTTAAAACTTAGTAATAATAAGAAGGCTGGCAATACTATTTTCATGTGATTAGGATTTGTTTTTTCTAAGGTAGCGGATTTTTGGGAAATAAAAAAGGGTCGCATAAATGCGCCCCTTTAATAGTTTTATTATACTACTTGATTTTCCTACTTTGGTGTAAGCACCCAGTCTCCTTTGTCTCCAAAGCAATTACTCCAGGTTATTGTTATTATACCCGAATCTGGATCATATGTTCCTGTACCAGTAGCTGGACAGCTATATGCATCAACTGCCGACAGAGAAAGGTTATTACAAACATCTGTCAGTGTGCCAGTAGTTTCGAAAGTATATCCATAACATGCACCATACCACTCTTGATAAACGCCTGCCGAAAAATCTGATATCGTATATTGACCACCTCCCAAAGCAGTTAAAGTGACATCATAGGCATGACCTACAACCGGATTTGGCGCTGGACAAGGATCTGTAGATTCGCCACCACTTACCGCCGTATATGTAATGGAAGGTATCTCTGAAGGACAAGCTACAGCCCAATCAAAATTACAGCCGCCAAAAGAAGGCTGTGCGGGTTGTTGGCAAAGGTCTGAGTTAACTGCAGTAGTCAATCTTCGGCCATCTGCTGTATTAATCGGATAAGTAGACCTAAATGCATCACCCACTTCAAAATCATTTGCACTTGACAATCCGTATGCATCTGCCACATCACTTGCAGCTATTTGCACCATGGCTGGAAAAGCGTTAATTGTTTTTACAATCACCGACTCATGTACTACAGGAATCAATTTTCCTTCTGCATCAGTAGCTGCATCTTTTTCTGTCCATACAACCTCGATATCAACAGAAGTGATTTCCGTGAGATCAAACCCTTCTACATCAATTTCAAACTCCACCATTTCACTTGTCAATGGATTCAGTGCATTGAAAAATAAATTATTTGGATCGGTACTTGGCTTAAGTAGCGTAATAGCACCTGCTAATTCATTGATATCTGGTATCCTTTTTTTACTATCATCTTCACAAGAGAAAAATATACCTCCTATGAAAATCAGTACTATTGATACTTTTATTATTTGTTTCATAATTTTCAGTTTTATATTGTTATTATTTAGCCCAAAATATCTTCTCCGCTACGGTTGGTGCAGGATTCGGAGCATTAGGATTAGAAGATAGTTCTCCAGGAGTATATGGAAACCTATTAGGAAATGGTCCATTAGGTGCCATTGCTGTTGGCAAGTCACTTGGAAATCCCGTTCTTCTAAAAGCATTATACGCAACAATTCCATTTCCGAAATTAGCATAGTACATCTCTTTTATAATGATATCAAGTCTCTCGCTATCCGTTGTAGCAGCGGTATAATCTGCAATGCGCGCATCAACATAGGCATCAACTTCAACGCTTGTTGGTGGTGACCCTGCCGCAACTGCCGCTCCATCCACATTTGCCCCGAAAGTCATCACCTTGCTAATAGAGGCTCTAATTCCCTCTTCAAGCAATGCCGTAACATCTCCAGCGACACCTAAAGTAAGTGCTGCTTCTGCCAACATAAACGCCCGATTAAAATTTGTTTCAAAAATTGAAATTCCCGCACCCTTACCTCCGCTTGTTGGTGTTCTATCTCCTTGGCTTCCATCATCAAAAGAACCGCCGATTGGGTATACACCAAATGTTGCCCTAATGGTATTATCTCCGGGTATTCCCGATGGATCACCGTGATCGCGACCAATATAGCCATCCGCTGCAGCACCCAATGCTGGCAACCCATTTGACGGCGTATCATTTCCTAACCAACCATATTCACAATCACTTCTTGTAGCGCATGGTTGTGTTTGAAAAGTAACTAGTCCATCTGCTCCTTGTCTGAATATATAGTATTTCAATCTTGGATCAGCTTTTGATATCAAATTGTACATAAAGTAATTACTCATATATGCATTTTTACTACCAGAAATATATTCCTGTTGAAATATTGGATGCTGATTCATGGGTGCAATACCACTACTAAATTGAAACTGGAAGTCATCGCCGTTGCTGTCAATAAAATTATTTTCGTTTATTAAAGTGGTGATTCCAGCCTTTGACGTAGCTTCATCCACCAATCTTAAATTCAACAGTAACCTTAATTTTAAAGTATTTGCTGCCTTTATCCATTTATTATACTGCGTACTCGATGCGCCATAAATCACATCGCTCGTTATCCCTACCTCTCCATTATCTATGGCACTTTGCAAATCCACTTTCGCATCATCTAGCATAGATAACAATGCATTATAAACATCACTACCTTGGTCAAATTTAGGCGTGGTGTTCTCAGCTCCTTGCAATGCTTGAGAAAAAGGAACATCTCCCCACAAATCAACCAAAATACTATAAATAAATGCAGTATGTACTTTAGATATGCCGGCGTATCCAGTAAGTCCCAGTTCTTCAGCCTGTATTCTCACATTCTTAAAATCGTTTAATGCATCTCTATACATGGCATTCCAATCATTTCCATAAGCACTACCCTGAATGTTATAGGTACTAGGTCCTAAATTATAGTACTGTCTCACAAAGATGGAAGCATGCCTTTGTACACTCCGCGATGTCCAAAATGCGTTACCAATTTGCGCTGCGGGTAATAATAAATCCAGTGATGCAGAAGTTGGATTATTAGGATCCTCATTAATATCTAAGAATTCCTTATCACATGATACCGACACCATCATCAGAGAAAATGTTAGTATGATTATATTTATTTTTTTTATTTTCATCTTTTCTAAATTTAAAAAGTAAGTTTTAAATTAATACCGTACCGCTTTGAAGTTGGAACGATACCATAGTCAATTCCCTGTCCATTTCCACCAAGTGAACTTGTTTCTGGGTCAAAGTTTAGATCATCAGGGAAGTTTACTGCTTTAAACCAGAGGTTTCTACCAGTAAGTGAAATATATGCACTTCCAAAAGGTGTTTTATCTAATATATTCTTTGGTAAATTATACCCCAGAGATACTTCTCGCAACCTAATTGTTGTCCCGTCAAAGACAGAAAATTCCTCTGGACCAGCGGAAGCAAAGGTATTAATGAAATAAAAATCATTTACCGTTAGCTGTGTTCCGTTTTTAATAGTATTTCCCGAATCATCCAACAGAGGCTGTTGTGTTGTTGGATCACCAAGCACACCTGGTATCACCACCGTGATTTCTCTGCCTCTAGGGTTATCTGGAATTGTCCCTGGAGTCAATCCTCTACCATATACTTGCGCGTAAGTATCAGAATATATGTCTCCGCCATGCTTGTAGTCCACCAATATGTCCAATGAAAATCCTTTATAAGAAAAGGTATTGGAAACACCTAATAGAAAATCAGGATTCGGATCGCCTATGATTTCTTCTGTGGTAGCAGTAATTAATTTACCAGTTGCGGGATCAATCAATAAGTTGCCTTGATCATCTCTAGCAGCCACAGAACCTAATAATTGCCCATATGGTAGACCCTCTCGGTGCACAACTCTCACGGCATTACCAAATCCATTGATAAACACTTCTTTTAAACCCTCTTTTAATTTGACAACCTCATTCCTGTTCCTGGTAAATGTGGTATATACATTCCAATAAAAGTCGTTAAGCTTTACAGGCATGATGTTCAACCCAATTTCTATTCCTTTGTTTGTAATCTCGCCAATATTCTCAACAGAAGCTCCAAAACCTGAAGTGGATGGCGTTTGGATGGTTACTATTTGATCAGTCGTACTTCTATCATAATACGTGAATTCCAAACCAATTCTATCCTCAAAAAATCTCAAATCTGTCCCAATTTCAAATTCCGTTGTAAACTCAGGCGTTAGATTGGGATTTCCCAAAGTATTTCCTATATTCTGCGCATTTACAATAGAACCTCCTACAGCGGTAAAAGGATACCCAATTGATGCAATATTGTTTCCAACAGTAGTATTCGTGAAATAATTAATCTGCTGTGTTAAATACGGTGAAGGATCACTTCCTACCCTACCATAACTTATTCTCAATTTACCAAAAGTTAATACTTTTGAATTAACATCAAGGGCTTCTGTAAATATTCCGGCAACACTAACGCCACCGTAAAAATAACTTCTTTCACTTTCAGGCAATGCCGATGTCCAGTCATTTCTACCTGTTAAGTTAAGGAAACCCCAATTTTTGTAAGAAAAGGAAAGGTCTGCAAAAACGGCTTGATAAGCCCTTTCTGATTTACCACCACCAAAAGGAGTTACCGTTGTAGTATTGTCTAAATCATTGAGATTTCTTACTATTAAACCGATTCCTTGATACGCCTGTCTATCTATTGTTCTTTTATTAGCATTATGACCAATAATAGCTTTCAGTGAAATATCCTCAGATAAATCTCTATCAGCAGTAATTAGCAAATTACCATCCAGTTCCAAACGATCCAATCGATCATCCAACAACCTTCCTGTCGGTTGATTATTTGTAGAAATAGGCTGAACTTCAAATGCTTTTTGCGTAAACCCATTAAAACCTGCTTGATAAGTAATATTCAACCAATCATAAATATCATACCCTACACTTAGCTTTCCATACCACCTATCTACATCTTGGGTATAGGGTGCATATTTTACCAGGTAATATGGGTTATCATTATCTGGTCTATACCAATACCCATCCCCTTTCGCATCTTCCAATGGAAGTCCTTTGGCATTCACATTTGGCGGTGTAAATAAAATTCTTTCCAACACACTTGTTCCTCCAGTGCCAAGTCCTGATATCGGTGGCGTTGTTAATTCTGTTTGTACATAATTTATACTTCCGATAACAAACAAACCGTTATCTAATTGTACATTTCCTGATAAATTCACGCCTGTACGTATCGCTTCATTTCCTGGCACAAACCCTTCATTCTTACTACGAGAAACGCCGGCTGTAAAGTTTGCCTTTTCATTTCCTCCTGTAATAGACAGCGCCGTTTCCAATACTCGACCAGTTCTGAAAAAATCTTTTGGTGTATTGTATGTCTGCAATAGCACCGAATCATTCGCAAACTGTGGAAAAGCAGCGTAGCGATCATACGGATGTGCTACCCATGCTTTTCCAGTTGCAGGGTCAATGCTTTTGATCAATGCTGCATTTTGCGGGACTTGCCAAGGTGCAGAATTAAGATCAAATGGCGCTCCCCAAGTACCAAAGTTTCCATCTACGTATAGGAAATTATTTCCTTGCGTATACCTGGTTTGGTATTCAGGCAAATTTGAGACCTCTTCTACCGAATATGACGTATTAAGAGATACCTCTAACCCTTTCTTTTGCATTTTTTTCCCTGCTTTCGTTGTGATCACAATCACACCGTTTGATGCCCTGGAACCATACAGAGCAGCAGCAGCGGCTCCTTTCAATACTGTCATTGATTCAACATTGTTCGGGTCAAGATCATATCCTCTACCGGAACGTGCAGTACCAGTAGTAAAACCACCCGTTGCATAAGTTGTATTATCAAAAGGAACTCCATCAACAACATACAGTGGTTGGTTATTACCCAGAAGGGATGAATTTCCCCTTATTGATATTTTTGTTTCAGCACCCGCAGATCCACCAACACCAACAATATTAACCCCGGCTACTTTTCCTTGAAGACTTTTAATAATGTCTGGTTCAGATTTCTGGGAAATTTCATCAGCTCCCAATTCAGTAACTGCATAACCCAATGCCCTTTTTTCTCTCTCAATACCAACAGCAGTCACAATAACTTCGGCTAGCACCATCGAGCTAAGGCTCACATTAATAACACTTTGACCACCCACGGCAATTTCCTTGGATTGTGATCCTACAAAAGAATAAATTAACGTTCCTCCATCACTTGAAAGAGAAATACCATAATTTCCGTCAGCATCTGTTGTTGTGCCAATCGTTGTTCCTTTCAGAACGATACTAGCTCCTGGCAATACACCACCAGAGTCGTCAGTCACCGTACCTGTTATGGTACGCTCTTGCGCTTGAGCATATTGCAAACTGGCAACAATACTCAGTACAATCATAAATAATAATTGTAGATTTTTTTTCATAAAATTTACTTTAGAATGTTTAACAATAGTTTGATGAGCCTGCCATGCTGACAACAAAAATCATAGTTTGATGCATTTTAGAAAGACTACTTACTCAAAAATGCCACTAAATAGAAAAGAATCAAATAGCCTAATTTGCGGTATTTTTAAAGTATGATTCTATCGGATTACTATATGTAAAAATAAAATTCCCCTAATTTGGGTTAGGAATATTATTCAAAAAATTAAAGAAGGTTATATTTCATCGTACCAATAGATTATAAAGGGTAGCCAATTTTGGGGGAGGATAAAAATGCTCAATCCATAAAAATCCCTTGCTTGTAAGTATTAGCAAGGGTTCGAAAAAACAATAATAACATTAACTATATATATCTTTCTTTGGTTGCAATTTCAATAGCATCCGCCTTGCTGTGCACACGTAGTTTGGCATAAATATTTTTAATGTGCGACTTTACAGTTTCTTTATGGATAAACAACTCACCAGCAATTACAGTATAACTTTTTCCTTTGGCAAGCAATCCCAAAATCTGCGTCTCTCTTTTTGTTAAAGGTGTATTTTGATTTCTCTGAAAAGACTCCACTACCATTTTAGCAATATTAGAACTCATAGGTGCACCGCCAGCCTTCACCTCTTCAATGGCTTCTAACAGACTGGAATAATTTGCAGTTTTCGTGATGTAGCCAGCAGCACCGGCACACAATGCTTCAAAAACAAGACTGCTATCGTCGTGCACTGTAATGACCACGATACTTACTTCGGGAATCTCTTTTTTGATGATTTTAATACCTTCAATGCCGTGCATACCAGGCAATTCTAAATCCATCAATATGATATCAGGCCTATCTTTTCTTAACCTCTTAATTGCATCTTCGCAGCTAGTATAACTATTGGGTACTGAAAATTCAGACATCCCATTTAGTAATAGTGCAAAGCCATCTTTCACCACTTCATTGTCCTCAATAATCACTATTCTTGTTATCTCCTTTTCCAAGATTTCCATATCATATGTTTTTAACTTCAAACCATTGCATAATGTTACAAAGATTAAAGCAATAATACTATAGTCCATTTTGGGGTATTTATTATTTATATAGACCGAATTATTGCATTAAAGTAACCACAAATTTCAATTGATTTCTCTAATTTTAGCGTATGAATGAAAAAAATGATGCCTACTGGAAACAAGAACTCACTGACGAGGAATATAATGTACTACGAAACAAAGGAACTGAAAGAGCCTTCGCTGGAAAATTTAACGCATTCAAAGAGGAGGGCGTCTTTCATTGTGCTGGTTGCAAAAGTCCATTATTTGACTCAAAAACCAAGTATGACTCCGGAAGTGGCTGGCCAAGTTTTTATGATGTTACTTCGAGCGACAAAGTAAAAATAATCAGAGACAAAAGTCATGGCATGATACGAGACGAAGTAGTATGTGCCAAATGTGGCGGACATTTGGGTCATGTTTTTGAAGATGGCCCAAATCCAACAGGCAAACGGTATTGCATTAATTCAGTGTCATTAGGTTTTGAAAAGAAAAGCACTGATTCGTAGCAAGCGGCAATACCTTTTTTAAAATAAAATGGTATAAACAATAATTTTACTATTTTTGGCATTCAATCAAAACCACCACCATTATGAATAAAAGTATCCTGGTTTTAGGACTTTTACTTGCTTTTACTATTCTAAAAACCAATGCACAGTACAAGAAGGGGCTAAAACTTTTACACAAAGAACAATATGCCAAAGTTGAAAAAACCCTCAACAGGGCAATCAACAAAGACACCACCAATGCTGGGGCAAAGTATATCTACTCCCTGCTTTATTTAAACCACGCTTTTAATAGGTACAACTTAGACAGTAGTTACTTGATGATAAATCAAGCAATTGCAAATTTTCCCCTGTCAAGCAAAAAACAAATAAAGTCGCTTAGAAAAGCAAGGATTACTGACTCGCTATTGTTGTCCCAAAAGATTTTAATCGATAGCCTTGCCTTTCAGGCTGCACTAGAAAGCAATTCGGTCAGTGGATTCGAGCAATTTCTAGCAAAATTTGCAACGGCGAAAGAAATACCAAAATCTAAGGTACTAAGAGACCAACTAGCGTTCGATAATGCTCGCACCTCGAATACTTTTCAAGCCTATCAGACATTTTTTAAAAAATATCCAAATGCAGCGCAAGTAAACAAAGCCAAAGAACGATACAATGAATTGCTTTTTGAATC
>CAYRIF010000149.1:0-9076 GCA_964424205.1 uncultured Roseivirgaceae bacterium
TAAAGTTGCTGGAGAAGAGATTGTGCAACTGTACATCAACGATGAATATAGTTCAGTGACCCGTCCATTGAAGGAATTAAAGGGATTTAAAAGAATTGCTTTAGCCCCAGGAGAAAGTAAAGAGGTGGTATTTGAAATAACGCCGAAAATGCTATCATTTTATGATATCAAAATGAATTACATTGTTGAGGCTGGTACTTTTAAAATTATGGTGGGGAGCTCCTCTAAGGATGAAGATTTGCAATCGGTAATCCTAACGGTAAAATAATTAGCGCGTTTAATCTTCTTTTTTGAAATGAATGCCTTGGTCAAATAAATGCTCACCCGTGGCATATTTTATAGCACTTAGGCTAAGGGTAAATTCTTTCAATTTAGGAGATATTTTATGTGTAAAGGTATTTAAATAACGCTCTCCCTTTCTAATGACAATATTTTGAATAGAATCATATTTTGTAGTGGTACTTTCATTTATATGAAATGCACTTGGGTTAATTATAAGCACTTCCTCTCCATGATTTACGATTCTTATAGTCATAAAGAGTGTGTCTTTGATAGTGTAGGCAGTAAACTCACTATTCACACCATTGGTTAGAATCTCTTGATTGGTTTTGCTTTCAAGCTGTGGTTCAAATATACTTATCAAACTTTCTTCACCATGGTGCTTAATGTAGCTATTGTATGCTTCTTCCTGTGCCGAAAATAGCACCGATTTTTCGATGATACCTATCCCTTCTTTGTTTTGAATAAAACCTAAATCTAAACTGTATGCGTTTTCTAGGTCTCCCTTATGCTGAATTGCTTGGTATAGTTTTAGTGCATTAATTGGTTCAAATACAAGTGAGTCCGTAAGGAATTGATTTGGGGCAAGTATGATTTCTATGTCATTAAGTTGGATTGCACCACTTCTGACATGCTCCTTCGTTGCGAGTTGTGCTTGCGAACGGTTGATTGTGAAATTTGTATTTGACTTATTTTTCAAGTAAAAAACAATAATAACTTCTCCTTTCCTTGATGAAGTTTTGGCATAAGATTCGAAGTAGATTCCTTCTTGGTCTATTATTTGACTGGAACTATAAAGTAAACACGCTGTATCACAGTCAGGGATAAGGTTTTCATCATCATTACATGACCATAAAAAAACAAAAAGGAATAAAGTGATAAGGTTTTTCATAAATGAGGAAAGAGGATACCATTTGGTATCCTCTTAAACTTGATTACATGTTCTATTTCAAAGACCAAATTGAATAACTTTTTGGTGGGGCTTGAATTTTCACCCACTTGCCTCCTTGCGTGGTTGGTTCCCAACTAGAATTTCCTGTGAAATCTTTTATTTTTTTGTTGCTCCAGTTGGTTTGAACCCATCGCTCTTTCCATGAATTGGAATTGTTTAGATAAACTACCAGTCCTGGGTTGCCATTTCTTCTGGCAATGTATTCATCATTATCCACATGCAGTATTGATGTACTACCAACGGCCTTATTTCCATGAATCCAGATCAAGTTATTGAGTTTGTTTTTATCCAACCACTCTTCATAATCTCTATAGAAAATGGTTGGGTAGCCCTCATGTGTCAAAATGTATGCATAAGCCAAATACTTATTCCAAATGATATCGGTATCGTGATTTGCAACGAAAGTAACGGTTTTGTAAGCATCTCTTTTCCACAACATATCAGCATTGAGCTCATTCAGATTATTCCCGTCGAATGCGCGATCCATTGCATAATAGCAGGCAAAATCAAATGCGGAAGAAGTTCTATTCGTTCCGTTTACCCAGCTTTGTAATAGTCCAGCATTGGCATCCCAATATTCGCCAACAGCAAAGCCTCCTACATTATTCATCCAGTCTTTTACGACCCATGCTCCAAATCCTTTGACATAATCAAACCGCCAACCATCGTAGCCCATGGTATTTTTGTAATATTTACCTACGCCATCACTCCTTTTCCAAAGCCAATCTTGGACGTGGGGTTTTACATGGCTCAAATCAGGGAAGCCACCGAAGGAGCCTTCGTCATACGAACGTTGACTATTTGGATGAAAGTCTTCATAGGTTCTGGGAAATTTTCCTGAGGCGGGATTAAAATTTGTATAGGTATTTGTGCCAGTGTACGGATTTGCTTCCAGGTCGCCACCACTATTATGATTCAATACAATGTCTGCATATACATCCATGTTCTTGCCATGTGCTGAATTGATGAGACTTTGAAGTTCCGTTTTTGACCCGAATCTAGTTTGGGTTGATCCGTGCTGATTGTAATTTCCAAAATCAAAATAATCTGCAGGATCATAGCCCATAGAAAATGGTCCGTTTTGTGCTTTCGAACTAGGAGGGAGCCAGACTGCTGTGATACCAGCATTATCCCAAGCGGTTAATTTTCCCTTGACAGTATTCCACCAAGTACCACCTGCGGGTACGTCCCAATAAAATGCTTGCATTAACACGCCACCACCAGGAGGCAAGATGCCTGAACCTGCTTTTACATTGGTGTTGTTTAATGCCGCTGGTTTTATTTCTTCTATTGGGTCATTACAACTGTTTGAAAACAGCGCGATGGTGAAAAAAATAAGGATAAATTTTAAATGAGAAGATAAGGGTTTTTTCATGGTGTTTGTGTTTAGTTGAAAATATATTTCCTACAAGATATAGAATGAAATAGGAGAAAACAAAGAAATTGTATCAGTAAATTTGCTATTTTTCAACACAAACGATTCCGCAAACGATTTCGTAATTTCTTAAAAAAAATGCCCTATTACTTTTTAGAAAAGAGTCGCTTATTCCTCCATTTTCCAACCCTCTTTTTCTGCGTCATAAATGTATTCGGGTACATTTATATTTTCTGCATCAAATAGTTTGCGGGCTATTTTCTTATAAATGGTCATTTTTTTAAGGGCAGCTTCACCAAGCAAAGCTTTATTGTCTTCGTACTGCGCTAATGGGAGCACTCTAAATTTTCGGGCGCCATTGATCAATGGCTTGTAAACCCACGTGAGGTAATATCCTGCATGGTCAATGATGCTTTTATCTTTAATTTTCTTGAAATTGATTTGGATCATGGCACCACCATCTCTTGGACTTGTTCTTTGATTGGATATAAAATTTCCTAGCGAGTAGGCAGTTAAACTACTGTATGTATCGGCATGCGTGAGCTCCATTTTCTGGATTACGTGTGGATGTGAACCAATCACGATGTCCGCACCATTATCTTTGCAAAACTGATTAAATGTGGTTTCATATTTATTCGGCTTTAATTGGTACTCAGCTCCCCAGTGCATGAAAATAATGATGTGATCTGGTTTTTTTGCTTTGGCAGCTTTTAAATCTTTGGCAATGGTTTCCTTATTAATCATGTTTACAATATTCGGTTTGCTTACCGGTATGCCATTGGTGGCATAGGTATAGTTAAGCAAGGCAATTTTGAAACCATTCTTTTCTATCATCATCGGATATGCCTTTTTTCTTTCTTCGGCATTTTTGAAAGTACCAGTATGCGATATTTTTAGGCTGTCTAGCATGTCGATGGTTCTTTCTAATCCTTTCTTTCTTCTATCCAACGCGTGGTTGTTGGCGGTGGCTAAAATGTCAACTCCTGCATTTTTTAAAGCAACTGCTAGCACATCAGGCGAACTGAACTGCGGGTAGCCTTTGTATGGCCATCCGGCTAATGTTACTTCCAGGTTAGCAATTGCGATGTCTGCCTGCGATATAACAGGGCTAATGTATTTAAAACAGGAGTCATAATTGTATCTTCCCGTATTATCATCAAAAGCTGCATTAATCTGTGTGCCATGCCCCATCACATCGCCCATAAAAAGCATGGATAATGTGGTGTCATTGTGCAATAGCGTAGAATCCGAAGATAGCTGTATGGTATCATTAGAAATTATGATTGTGTCATTCTCTATAACTTCTTGCGCTACAGATACATTATATGAAGACAGAATGACGATAAAGGTTACTATTTTTTTCATATTTAGATGCTTATATTGTGCTTTTATGCTATCAAAAACCGTATAGTTTTATTTAGTTACAAAGTAAGTAAAGAACCTATGAGAAAGAAATTGAATTACTACTTTTTAGCTACATCAATTTTTTTACGCTATTTTTGTCAGAAATAGCGGTTATGAAACAAATAATTTTCATCCTTTCTCTACTCATTATCCTTACGGCGTGCGAAGATTCAACGAGTAAAAAAGCAAAGTTTTTTTATAAAGCCAATACACACTTAAAGGCAAAAGAGTATAAACGCGCTGTTAAGTATTTTTCTGAGGCAATTAAAGTGGATTCTAACTTTGTGGACGCCTATAATAACAGGGGAGTAGCGTACTATGAGTTGAGTAAGTACAAAGAAGCGTTGCAGGATTATGCCCACGTGTTGATGCTTGACTCCAATTTTATAGATGCCTATTACAATCGGACAAATCTAAATATGGCGTTGGGTAATTGGGCGGAATGTCTTTCCGACATGAAAGTTGCTTCTGAATTGCAGCCTGATGCTGTTGCGGCTTATTTTAATTTGGGATTGATTTATACCAACACAAAGCAATATGACTTGGCACTTTTGGCTTTTGACAAAGCCTTGAAAGGTGATGGAAACAACGCAGATTTATACGTGAACAGGGGAACAGTAAATTATTTTCTTGGAGATTTGGCGGCGGCAAAAACTGCGGCAAAAAGGGCAATTTCTATTAATGAAAATCACGCTTTGGCACATAACCTCATGGGATTGATATTGACAAAAGAAGGAAAGTATATGGCGGCAGATAAGTTTTACGAAAAAGCACTTTCTATCGATAAGTCAAATGCATATATTATTAACAATCAAGGATATAACCTACTGAAAATGAATCAATTAGAGAAAGGATTGAATAGTATTGATTTAAGTATTACATTGAATCACGCTAATCCTTGGGCATATAGAAATAAGGGCGTTTATTATTTAAAAACTGCTCATTCAAATGAAGCAATTCGTTTGCTAGAGAAAGCCTTCGGTATGGATTCAACAGTTGCGCTACTCAATTACTATTTAGGAGCGGCGTACCATCAAAATAACGAAAAAGAAAAAGCTTGCCTATTTTTAAAACGTTCCGTGGAATTAGGTGAAAAGGACGGGCAGGCATTATTCAATGATATTTGTAATTAATCTTAGATGGCAGGAATCACTACTTCGAATGTAGCGCCTTTATTGTTCCCCTCACTCGTAGCGGTGATACTTCCTTCATGTTTTTCAATAATCTTTTTGCTAAGATAAAGTCCTAAACCATTGGTGGCTTCACCTTGTGTTCCTCTTTTTCGCTCCTCAGTAAAGCGATCAAAAAGAACATTTGAGTTGCTTAAATCAAAACCAATTCCCTGATCTTTGATCATTATCTTAACAGTGTCACCTCCATTGTGTGCTTTAATATTGATTTTCTCTCCTTTTTTGGAAAATTTAATGGCATTGTGTATTAAATTAGAAAGTACCTGTGAGAATGAAAAGGGTTCAACTTTTATCTCAAGTCCTTCTGGAATATCTTTTATGATTTCTAGTTGCTTGTTTTGCAAAGTCAATTCAAACTGATTGAGCGATTGGGCAAGGGTTGAAGATAAATTAATTTTTACCTTTTTAAGATTTTTCTTTGTTGGGTTGTCTTCGTTCAGTAATGATAAGATTGATTCCATCAAGTTTAGTTGATGATGGCTGAGCTCTTCTATTTTGGTGCAATAGAATTTCTCTTGTGGGTCGTCCAAACTATCCTTTACAAGCCTTATTAAACCCATGATAGATACTACAGGACTTCTCAAGTCATGTGATAGCATTGCGGTGATGTCATTTATTTCACCAACCATTAACTTGGTTGAAGTGGCGCTCTCCTTAATCTGTTTTAATAAGACTCCAACTTCATCTTTATAATGTGTTGGCAGCTGAGGATCCTTATTATATTGCATATAGTAATCTAGTTCTTCCGACGCTTGTTTAATAGGCTCGGTAATGTCTATTATTAACCTAACAGCAGCTACAACGGCTACAATAGTAATCACTGACATGATATACATGATGTCTCTCACCTCCAGTACTTGTCCCTGATTTACATAAAAATAAAGTGAAACACCTATTAAAGGCATCGCTATGCATAGTAATGTTATAAATATAATTTTGTAAGCATACTTGCTTAAAAAACTGAACTTAGATAAAAAAGTATAAACTTGCATTTGAAAAAAGTTAAAAAAAATATGCGAACTGAATTATAAACCTTCAGTATGTCTAAAAATCTTTTGTAAAAGTACGGTTTTGCTTTTTTAATTTTTGTTATATAATTGTCGAAATAGTACTTTCGTTTGTAAAAACAGCATATTGTAAAAATCACTGAATCAAGCTCATTATGAGTACTTTACGCCTGCCTTTCTCCATTTCCCAATATGAGAAAATGAAATATAATGACTGTAAAAAATAAGGCTAACGCTCAAGTTTTTAAGGGCTTATGTGCTTGGGACAAACAAGCTCTTAAAGTGATGTCAGTAGAAATTTGTTTTTTCTTTCAGAATATATTTTTTACCTTGAAGTTCCATTTTAAACTAAAACTAATATCCTATGAAAGCTTTAAAAATAATTGGAGCAATGGTCTTGCTGCTTGCCATTGTGTATTTTATACTGCCCTCTACTGCGCATGTAGAACGTTCTATTGTGATTGACGCCCAGCCAGATGCTGTTTTTGCGCATATGAATGGCATGAAAAAATTTCATGAATGGTCACCTTGGGCAAGCTTGGATCCAGATATGAAAGTTACTTTTGAAGGTGCAGAAGAGGGAGTAGGCTCGAAAATGAGTTGGGAAAGTGAAGTACAAGAAGTTGGCAGTGGCAGCCAATGGATTGTGGAGAGTATTCCTAATAAATTTGTAAAAAATCATTTGACTTTTGGTCCTGATGCTGATCCAACGGAAGCTGCTTTTACTTTGATACCACAGGATGGTGGTACTAAAGTAACGTGGACATTTGATGCTAAGGATATGTCTGGTGGCGATAAAATATTTGCTACTTTTGCCGATAAAATGCTTGGACCACAGTATGAGCAAGGACTCAGCAATTTAAAAAAACTAGTTGAATAGACTTTGTTTGATTAGGAAAATATGGTCTTCGGTTATTGGCTGGCAATAATCTAAGATCATTTTAAAATGCTATGAGACCATTGATTTTATAAAAGTATTGGATTTAAAGTTGTATGGTTAGCGCATTGACTCCAACTCTGGAGCGTCTGTGGGAGGAGGGTTTTAAAGTACCTTTCTCTCCACTTCTTTTTTTATCAACCCAAGAAATTCGTCCTGCTTATCAACATGAAAAGCCAATTTTGTAAAGGTCTTTTTGATGCCATAAAGCCCAATTAACGTATATTCCTTTTTTAGAGTTATCAGTATATTGTGGTTTTCTAACGCGCCTAGTGGGGATAGTTTTCTGATGTTGTCTTCTTTATGGATGAAACTCGTAAATACCGTTATGCTATCAATGTCTTTATAATCAATGCTTGTTTCATTTAGAATTCCATAACGAAGTTCCAGAGACTTTTTTTCGACCGAAATTGGTCTTTTTATAATCGATCGTATGATGGCAAAGACTTGTATTGCCATGTATATACTTAACCCCGAAAGAAGCCATGCGGCAGTTGTGTTCCACTTTGCCAGCAAGATGTGAAAAACAGAAGTCTCTATGAGCGTCATGAATATTAAAACAGCAAGTAACGAAATGGCTGGGCTTTCTTTGTGATAAGTAAATTCGTATGATTTCAACTTCTTTTTTTTCCACTGCACAAACCCATAGTAAATGACCGCAACTTCGGTAGTAAATAACACGGCAATTTTGTTTGGAAATAGGTTTTGCGTCACATCTTTTAGTGCGGTATAGAAATCAGGTGTTGCCTTTCTTTTTATTTTATATTCCTTAATGCCCGTCCGGAATTTAATGGCAATTAGGCCCAATGCGAAAAGTTCTATCAAAGGAAGTCCCCAAGTTTTGAAAATGTTTAGGTAATATTGATTTTCAACTGGTAATATTACTGAGCCAATCAAAACACCAATTATAATCACCAGTACTACCGTATTTTTGGGAATGCTTGTTTTTCTAACGAGTACCAAATAGACCAGTGGAATTGTCAGCAACAAGTCTATGGTTATTCCAATGGATAAGGTATTTGTATGATTGATAAATACCGCTGATTTTGAAATTATCAGAATGACTAAGAGCATTAACAGTGGAATGCCAAATAATAGTACCTGCCGATTAATATTTAGTATTTTGTTCATCTTTACCCTTTTAAAGTATAATACTCCATATTTTTTGTGGAATAGCAATATGGTTATGCCCATTGTATCCTGTACAAATATACTAATTTAGGAGGGAATATAGATTTAGTTTTGGTGTATATTTCTATGGCGATACTAGAGAACTTTCCACCTTGAATCAGGCAGTATTATATTTAATCGAGTGTAATCGTTCCCGAACTATTACCATTATTTTAGGAGTTGCTGAGTGAAGAATTAAAATCAGCAGGTTTTTTTACCAATACTATATTCTTTATGAATGTCAGGTCTAGTCCATTTTTTTAATATCCTTTACAAAAGGTGCCGCCTCACCTGTAGGGGTTGTGGAGCAGCCTTTGCTACTAAAACAGCCAACATTAAAAACAGCCTGAAATAACATAACACCACCAAAAAACAGGGATAACCTATCCTCACTTTGGCTATAATTCCAAATAAAATAGAAACCAATTGCCAATTGAATGAGCCGTTGATAAGTCCATTTACTAATATAGGTTTTTACCATCATATAAATTTTGAGACGAAGATAGGTAGAAGCTTCATGTTTGAATGTAACAAAGGATACGTTCTGGTTGTTTTTAAATTGATTGAAAAGATATTTTGCTGCATGTATTTAGATTTCTCTCTCTGTTCGAAAAGACAACTATTAAAATTAGCGTTTAATTTAGAATGCTTCACGAATTTTAAATTGTTTGTCACCTCGACGATAGGAGAGGTCCAAGGCAGGCAGTAGATGAGGCTATTTCAACTATTTTTGTTTTATTAAAGGGCTAAAAAAATCAGTGG